>JAGQPC010000053.1 GCA_020426925.1 Planctomycetales bacterium
ATCAAGATTCGGCGTCGGGTAGTCTCTCGCACCAAAAGGTCCTATGTCGGCATATCCCATATCGTCAATAAAGATCAACACAAAGTTAGGTAGATCGTTGGCGTACAGCGACGGACAGATCGATAGAGAAAAAGCAAGGAGCAAGCAGCGTACAGGGCTTTTCATCTTTTGTTCCCGAGTCGGATGAGTAATCATAAGGCGACAGTTTACACGATGTGCGTTTCCGCTTCATCCGCTCGAACTAACAGTGACTTTCTATGCGTGCAGTAATAAAACAACTTTGGCGAGACGCTCGATTTTGGCTTCGGCAAGTGCCAGAGCCGACCGTGTTTTCACTGATACTCTTTATGACGATCGTGTTCTTTGTCGGTGAGGTTTTTGGGCATCGATTCGAAGCAGGCAATTGTGTTCCGCAAGAGATTGTCATTGCTCTGGACGGTTTTACCCTGGAAAACGACGTCAGCTTATTGCCTTTAGTCACGTTATTGACCGCTACCATATTGCACGGAGACGCTGGCCACTTGGGTTCGAACATGGCCGTGTTTTGGCCTTTCGGATGTCTCGCCTCGCAATCGTTAGGCAAGTGGCATGTATTGTGGATATTCGCGGTGACTGGAATTGTCGGAAATATTGCGCATGTCGCGATGGGCCCGAGCTCGGAAATCCCGCTTCTTGGTGCATCGGGCGCCGTTGCAGGATTCGAAGGAGTATTCGTCGGCCTAGCCTGCCGCTGGCGGCTTCGGTGGCCTCACGTGTGGCCACTTGCTCATCCCGTGTCACCGCGGCGCCTTGTGGTTTTTGCAGTTGTTGGCGTCGGACTCGACGCGTTCCGAATGGCCAGCGATGATGTCTCCAACGTTGCTTTTGACGCGCATGTTGGAGGTTTTATCAGCGGGTTCGTCATTGGACTCGAGTGGACGTTCGTCCGAAAGCGTCCGCTGAACGCGTAGTTCTGTAGTCCTGCGACTCCGCTCGCAGGGCAGAATCTGTGGACTGGTACGTACTCGCGATGCGAAACAAAAAAAGGCCACGCCGATTCTGACGTGACCTTTTAGCAGTTAAGTTTCGTTCACGCTACTTGCGACGCACGAGTGCGAACGCAGCTGCCCCCATCAGAACCAGCAATGCGCTCGACGGTTCCGGAACGGCTGGTGGTCGCGGGCCTTTTTCGTACGACTGACCTTGGAAAGCGAGCACAAAGTCGCTGCTGTTGAAATCGCCGTCTCCATTCCAGTCACCTGTTCCCCAGGTCGAGTTCCCGTCGACAGCGTCTTCGTATTGGCCAGCGCCGAACACGAACACAAAGTCGCTACTGTTGAACTCGCCGTCGAGATTCGAATCTCCGAAGAACGTGTTATTGATCTCGGTGACCCAAACTTCACGGTCAGCTTGGTCCAATTGCCCGTCTCCGGTTAAGTCGTATCCGGGAGGATTGATTCCGGCGATGATCGCGCTGGTCAGAATATCGATGTCCTCTGCTTCTAATGTGCCGTTTCCGTTGTAGTCACCTCGAACCGAAGGCGACGAGAAGCTGACGTTGTCGATGATAAACGTCGAGTCGCCACCAAGTTCAGGGAACGTTGCGAACGTCAGCGTTAGACTGTCCGACTCGGCGACGACAGTCGTTTCTAAGTGATACCACGGCTCCACATCGCCAACGGGAAGCACGAGCCCGTCATCGCCCAATAACTCGTCGATTGGAAAACCATCGATTTGAACTTCAGCGATGGGATTATCACCGCAGCAGTTTCGTGCGTTGTAGTCAAAGCTGAGCGTGTACGCTTCGCCGGGAGTCAGACCTTCGATCGTTTGCTCCAAAGTGGCGGTACCTTGCAAGAACGCAATCGCTGTTTCGTTGTCACCATTGTCGCGAAATGGAGCTGGTGGATTCCCTGCGCCGCCGCCTACGTAGCCTGGCCAAACGGGAAAATCATCCGCTTCAAAATCACCGTTTTCGAAGAGATTGTCACCACCAGCCGTTGGAACCAACGTGAAGTTGTCGATCACAAACGACGCGTCTCCACCCAATTCAGGTTCAGCCGACACCATCACGCTCAGTGCGGTGCTGTCTGCCACGAACGTGGCTTCGTGCTTATACCAATCTTCGCCATCGCCAACCGGAAACACGACGTCGAGATCTACGACATCATTGCCGATGAACGCTGTGCCGATCGGAAAATCACCGCAGCAATTACGCGAGTTGTATTCGAAGCTGATCGTGTACTCGGTTCCCACAACAAGTCCGGTTACTTCTTGCTCAATCGAAGCAACTCCCTGCAGAAACGCAACCTGAGTATCGTTGGTTCCGTTGTCGCGAAAAGGGTCCATGTCGTCATGCTCACCCGTTATCGGATTGATGCCTCGTCCACCAGTCCCGATCCACGCGGTGATCTCTGGAGGATTCTGCGGTGCGTTGACGGGGTTGATTCCTCGCCCACCTGTTCCGATCCAGTCCGGAACTTCGGGTGGGTTTTCACCGTTCGCAACGTACCCAGGCCATGTAAGGAACAAGTCGACGTCTTTCTCAAAGTCGCCGTTTACAATCATTTCCGCCGCAAAGACCTGATTGCAAGCCATTGCAATCGCGGCCGCTAAAACCAATTTTTTCATCGCATGTCCTCTCGGTAGCCAAACGAAATTTACTGGCGACGAGTATATCACCTCCGAAGCAAATTATCCATTCAACAGCCCGCAGGAATTGATGACAGGTCCGTATTTCGCATTTAGAATCAAGACGGTTGTTCGGACTTGTTTCATTTTCTTTTCGGTCGAGCTCATGAAGTCTGCCGTCGTTTTCATCGTTTTGGCGCTCGGCCAGCTTGTCGTTACGCAATCGGTGTTCGCGCAAGCGGACGATCCTGGCCAGGATGGATGGCAGACCGAAGCGTTCTCGAACATCGCAAGCCGCGAGCTGTCAAAGCTTGGCGATTCCTTGATGCGCGACGAACCCAATACCATTGCCAGCACGTTTTTTCTGGCTGACGGTTTTCAAGGCAGCTTGCCGGAAAATGTAACGTCGCACCGGATCGTCGCTCCGTTTGTTTTCGTCAAATCAAGCGACCAAGCGACATCATTCAATGACCCTGTGCCTTTCGTGGGCCGTCATCGCACCACCTGGAATGACGTGCGAGATCTGGCGTTCCACTTCAAAATCGTTTCCGTCGTGGCGACTCGGTCCAATGTCGTAACCGATGTTTTGGTCGAAGCAACGGGCACTCTGATTCAGGGCTCAAAGAATTCCAGATGGGAGTCGCATTCGAAGTGGCAAGTGACATGGGTGCCGGCGGAAAACGGCCGAGCCAGAATCGCCGAGCTTGTTGTCCGGAGCGAGCAACAAACGCTGTTTGACGAAAGCAGCCAACGCGAGCCGACGACTCTTTTTCGAGACGAAACGCAAAGCGTCGCGGGACAGGTTCGGAGTTTTCAAGAGCAGCTAAGGTTTGGGCAACCGTATTGGCTGCGGCGGATCGAAACATTCCACGGAATGTTGAATCCTGGACAAAACGGAATATCGATCGGCGATCTCAACGGCGATTCGCTGGACGACATTTATGTTTGTCAGCCGGGCGGATTACCAAATCGGCTCTACCTTCATCAAGCGGATGGCACACTGGTCGACGCGTCACGCGAGGCCGGCGTGGACTTCCTCGACAATTCACACAGTTCGCTGATCATCGATCTTGACAACGACGGCGATCAAGACCTAGTGGTCGCGACTGCGTACGCTCTTCTTTTTTTCGAAAACCAGAATTCTCAGTTTACGGTTCGCTATGCAAATCGAGACATGTCGGACGCGTACAGCTTGGCCGCGACCGATTTTGATTTAGACGGAGATCTCGATATTTTCGCGTGCGGCTATTTTCCCAACGGAGCGGACGTCCATGCACTGCCGATTCCGGTTCCCTATTTCAATGCAAAAAACGGTGGGGCCAACCGCTTGCTGCGAAATGACGGTTCGTTTGTTTTTACAGACATTACGACTGACACTGGCCTGGGCGATGACAACCGACGTTTCTCATACGCGGCGATGTGGATCGACTTGGAAAACGATGGGGACGACGATCTGTACATCGCGAACGATTTCGGGCCTGACCAAGTCTATCGCAACGATCGAAGCACATCGGGCTGCCGCTTCGAGAACGACAGTGACTCTGTTGGACTACAACAGGGTGCGTTCGGAATGTCGGCCGCGGCCAGCGACATTAACCGTGATGGTTTCGATGATGTCTACGTCGCGAACATGTTTTCGTCGGCCGGAAATCGAGTGACACGTCAGCCGAAGTTTGGACGATCGACGAGTCGATCTACTCGTGAGATGTTTCGTCGATTGGCAACAGGCAATTCATTGCTCCTGAATCGTGAGGGAAAACGTCTGCAAGACGTCGGCAGCCAATCTGAAACGGAAATGGGCCGTTGGAGCTGGGGCGCGAATTTCGTCGACGTAAACAACGATGGGTGGGACGACCTCTTAGTCACCAACGGATACATCACCGGCGAATCGACGAACGATTTGTGAAGTCTGTTTTGGCGGCAGGTCGTGTCGAACTCACCAATGGACTCGCGTCAAGTCGATGTGACAAACTCAAAGTCTACGTATCGCCAGCAGCTCAAGCGTTTGGACGAACTCATCAACCACGGCGGAACGCTGAGCGGTCATGAACGAAATTGCGCGTTCTTGCGGTCTCCTCCAACCGAGTCCGAGTCAATCCCGAAGTTCGGGAATATCTCCAGCGTCAGCGGGTTCGATTTTCCTGACGATGCTCGTTCCATTGCGCTCGTCGATTGGGACGACGACGGCGATCAAGATGTGTGGGTGATGAACCGCACCGGCCCCAGACTTCGGTTTCTCCGCAATACGTTAGATTCGCAGAATCAATTCATCAATTTGCAGTTGATCGGAACGAAGTCCAATCGTGATGCAATTGGAACTCGTGTTTCGGTTTTGCCCGAGGGCTCGCAAGACTCCCCGCAATCCAAGACGCTTCGCGCTGGCGAGGGCTTTTTGTCTCAATCGTCAAAGCGAATTCACTTCGGGCTAGGAGCGGTGCGAAACGCGGACGGTTTTCACGTCACTGTGCGGTGGCCGTCGGGGATTAAGCAAGAATTCTCAAATGTTGCGGCCAATCGGTTTTACGAGTTGCGTGAAGGAGATCGCGAACTCAGACGCATCGCGGACCACGAGCGAGCCGAGCAGTCAGCTTCGATTCGAAGTGCGACTCAAGCTGAATCTCAATCCGAAACCGCGTCCATTTTTTTGGCGAGCCGAATTCCCGCTCCGC
Organism: Planctomycetales bacterium; assembly: GCA_020426925.1. Taxonomy (GTDB): domain Bacteria; phylum Planctomycetota; class Planctomycetia; order Pirellulales; family Pirellulaceae; genus JAGQPC01. The sequence continues at coordinate 5,280 of JAGQPC010000053.1, forward strand.
CAATCCGATACACGCGAGCACAGAAAGTGACTGCCGCGCCGGTCGGCTCCGGTCGGCCCGTTCTGATTAACCTTTGGGCTTCGTGGTGTGTGCCTTGCCAGCGAGAACTCGTCGAGTTCGATTCGGCTACGAAGGACATTGCGAAACTGGGGATCGATCTCGTCGCGTTGTCGGTTGACACACTTCCGCTTTCGGGAGTGTCAGCTGCCGATATCGATTCAAACACGGCAGCAGCAAATCGAATTATCGAATCACGAGAGTGGTCATTTTCGATGGGCATGGCTGCACAAGAAACCGTCCAGCGATTGCAGTTTCTGGAGGATGACTTGTTCATGCAGAAGCGGAGTATCGCGATTCCGACGAGCTATTTGCTTGATGGCGAAGGTCGGCTGGCGGCGATTTATCGTGGCCCAGTTGATCTGAATGATTTGAAGAGTCACGGTCAGCAACTGTCACTCATTGGAAATGAACTGTATGACGCGGCATTGCCGTTTCCCGGCACGTGGTTCCGGCCTGTCGGTAAGTCGACACCGATCCGATTGGTAAACGAGATGGCTCGCGGTGGAAACTATCGCGACGCCGCCGAGTATCTTTTGAAGCATTCCGCTGAACTTTCGTCGCAAGCGGGTTACGTGACGCTCGCCGGAAATCTTGGGTCGGCACTAGTTAAGCAGAAGGATGTAGAACGCGCGATTCGAATGTTCCGACTGGCAGTCGGCAAAGCGCCTACAAACATTCCTGTCGTCAACAATTTGGCGTGGTATTTGGCAACAAAGCCAAACGCGACGAACGCGGAATTGAACGAAGCTTTGCAGTGGGCAACGCGAGCCGCGGTTCAAACCAAGTACCGCGTCTTTCCCGTTCTGGACACGCTGGCGACGGCACAGGAAGAGCTCGGACAGAATCGACAAGCGATCGAAACACTCGAGCGATCAATAAACTTGGTGGACGACACCACGACAAAAACACAAATCCGCGACCGCGTCAAGAAACTGAAGCAGGCAATCAACAATTGAAACGCGATGCATGAGTGAGCTTGGACTAGCGATTGTGTTTTCTGCGCTACCCTCCGTTAGTAGCTGGTTTTCCCGAGTAAATAGTTGCGACGGGCATCGATCGACCGTAAGATCATACTCGGTTTGATTTGTTCGGCCGAATCATGAACGGTCGGACGAGTGCAATGAATTGATTTTGCTTCCTATGATTGATGCGTGACTTGGGAGGATGAACTAGTGAGACAAACGTTCTTAAAGTTTCTTACTGCGTTTGCTGTAAGCGTAATGGCGGCTTCGGCAATGGCCGCACCGATGGTAACCAACGGCGATTTCGAATCCGACACAGGTGGATTCAGCCTATGGCCCGGCTATGTGGGGCAAGATGGAGTAAATCCTGCCAACGTTTCTGGGTGGCAAGGAACTGGCGGCCACGGCATCAACCCTATCTCGTCCGCCCATGACACTCCAGCACCATTCCGTGACAACGGATCCAACGACACTCACGTTGCGTTCTTGCAAGGTGCTTCGTCTATTTTTCAAGACGTCAGTGGATTCACTCCTGGTGCCGAATACATTCTCAGCTTGGACTACAACTCTCGCAATTGCTGCGGTGACTTCCCCGTTGCAACCGTCAGCTTGAGTGCCGATTTGTCGGTTTCGACTGGCGACGCCGTCATGCCAGTTGGCGATGCCAACGATTGGTATCATGCTGACATTCCGTTTGTCGCACCGGCCGACACACTGACTTTAACGATTTCGAGCGCAGCGTCGGCAGGTGGCGATGCAACACTGGTCGTTGACAATGTCTCAATCCAAGCAGTTCCCGAGCCAGCATCGATGGGCTTGATCGGAATTGGCTTGCTTGGTTTTATGATGCGACGAAGACGATAAGACGCAACACGCGTCACAGTTAGCAAATTCACGAACAGGCCCGAGCACAACCTCGGGCCTTTCATCGTTTATAGTTTCAGACTCACGCCCAACTTTGAATGGAAGCAGAACATGAATGTTCATTGCCGCAAACAGCGACGACGCTGGAGTGTTGAACCGCTCGAAGCACGGATCGTGCTCGACAGCACCGTGGTTTTCAATGAGATCATGTATCACCCAGAATCCGGCCAGGACGGAGCCGAATGGATCGAGCTGCACAATCAAATGTCGGTCGACATGGACTTGTCCGATTGGACGATCGATGGCGGCGTGTCGTACCAGTTCCCGCCAGACACAAAGCTCGCGGGTGGCGCGTATCTGGTCGTAGCTCGCGATCCTGACGCCATCCAAGTTGCGAATCGAAATATCGTTTTCGGCCCGTTCGACGGACGACTTAGCAACGGCGGTGAACGGCTCCGTTTGTTGAATCGCAGCGAGCGAACGATGGACCAGATCGAGTACAGCGATCGCGGCGACTGGCCAGCTGGCGCGGACGGAACGGGGGCAAGCCTCGCAAAAGCCGAAGCGTTGGCCGGGAGCGAAGACGCGTCGAATTGGACGATCAGTGCTCGCGCCGGCGGAACTCCTGGTCGAGCTAACTTTGTTGAATTCGATCCGACGCCATCTCGCTACCTGCTGATTTCCGAAGCGACTACTTGGAGTCACACTGCCGATCCGCAAACAAGTGGCGACTGGACAACGACCGAATTCGACGACGCTGATTGGGATTCAGGCGAACCGATTTTCTATCGCGGCGAGTTCACATCGATCCCGTCGCCGAATGACTCGTCGGGACTGGAAGCGATCGAACCGATTCTGATTCAGAATCCAAGCTTTGAAGCGAACACAAACTTCGGCGTCGGCTACGGAGTCATCAGCGGATGGACGATCGCCGGCGCCAGCGGAATCAATCCGTCCCGGTCCGGAAGCACGGCGTTCTTGGACAACGGCACCGTTGAAGATGGATCACAGGTTGCGTTTTTGCAGACGACAGGAGCCTCGGTCAGTCAACAGCTTTCCGGTTTCACCCCGGGACAAGAATACGAACTGCAGCTGCATTACAACGCCAGGAGCTGTTGCAACATTCGGCCTGATTTGAAGGTGTCGATTGGCTCGCAAACACTAATCGAAATAGGCAACGTTGCACCGGCCGGGGACGCCGATTTCCACATCGCGACCACTCGGTTTTTGGCATTAAGCGGATCGGCCGAGCTTGTTATCGAAAATGCAGGCGACGCGGGAGATCACACGCTGTTGCTGGATTCGGTCTCGATTCAGCCAACAAACAGCGAACACTTGACGGTGCTCAATTCGAGCTTCGAGGCGTCCGGACCAAGATCGGCTGTTGCCGCGGGCGATGCGACGATCGCGGGATGGAACACGTCGGGCTCCGACATTGCGACGGTAGAGACGGTCGCTGGTGCGGAAGTTCCGAACGGCGAGTTTGCCCTGCTGATGAAGCGCGCGGCGGCAATCGAGCAGTCTGTCGGCTGGTTGATTCCTGGCGAGCGGTACGAGCTGCAGTTCGATTTCGAGGCAGAAAATGCCGACGTTGTTGTCAGCATTGACGGCGACGATGTTGGCGGACTGAACGTTACTCCAATTGTTGACAGCATCTATCAGCGAGCTTCGCACCGTTTTGTTGCGGCGGGCGAAGCGATCAATCTGCAAATACGCCAAACGCTCGATAACGCTGATGCCAACTTGGCGGTCGACAACGTCCGACTGCGTCGAGTCGATTCGCCTTTGATCACAGAGATCGATTCGAATGCGGTCACCCATTACTTCCGGCAGGAGTTTGATTTCAATGGCGATCCGGATCGCACTGATCTCGATTTGTCATTCCTGATCGACGATGCGGCCGTCGTTCACTTGAACGGACAGGAGGTCTGGCGAACGAATCTTGCGGACGGTAATGTCGACGCCAACACAACCGCAGCGTTCGCAACCAAGGAACCGCAACAACTGGAAGCTTCCGTCTTCAACGCGAATCTTCATTCCGGGAAGAACGTTATCGCGGTCGAGCTCCATCAGGCTCAACTTCAAGACATCGACGCGGCGTTCACACTGGAAGCCGTCGCGATCGAACATCCGACCGATCCAAATGCAGAACTACCGCCGCTTGCCATCAACGAAATCCGCAGGAATTCAGCAGTCGAAGTTTCTGTTGAGCTCTTCAATTTCGGGACGTCGCCGATCGATCTTTCCCTCTACGAACTGCAGCTCGGAGACGACCGTCATTCAATCGTCGGAGACCTGCAGCCGGGAACGGCCAAAACTTTTGCGATCGCAGCGAACGGTTCGACTGACGAGCTGGTGTCGCTGTACGATCCAGCACAATCTGCCATCGTCGATGCCGTGCACGTAACTGAAATATCTCGTGCTAGAAAACCGGACGGAACGGGAACATGGCACAACGTGGAGACGACGACTCCAAACGAACTAAACGTTGTGCCGCTCAGCGATGCGATCGTGATCAACGAGATCATGTACCATCATCAACCGAACTACGTCGACTACGCCGAGTCAAACGAAGAATGGATTGAGCTTTACAATCGCTCAGACTCTGTCGTGGATCTGACCGGATGGAGCCTCGAAGACGCGGTCGAGTTCTCGTTTGCCGATGGCACGCAACTTGGGGCGGGCGAGTATCTGGTGATCGCGAACGATCCGAATGCGTTGTCGCAGAAGTTTCCCAACGCTCGGATTGTCGGTGGATTTGCAGGAACCTTAAACAACTCTGGTGAACGCATAAGGCTGCTTGATCAGCTGCAAAACGTCGCGGACGAAGTTCACTACTACGATTCTGGCCGTTGGCCAAACGCCGCGGATGGTGGCGGTGCCAGTTTGGAATTGATCGATCCGGACGCAGACAACTCGATCGCCGAATCGTGGGCGGCCAGCAACGAATCGGCTGAATGGAAGACGTATACTTTCACCACAACTGCGACAACTCCGCGCAGATTAAATGTCCCCCGAACCGCTTTCCACGAGGCGATTTTCGGCTTGCTCGACTCCGGCGAAGTGTTGTTGGATGACATCCGAGTCACTGAAGTCGCAAGTGGGGCCGACCGAATTCAAAACGGCACGTTCGAATCGGACACGATTGGAGAATCGCCTGACACGTGGCGAATTCTCGGTAACCACTACGGAACGGTCGTCGCCGACCCGGACGATCCAACCAACAAAGTACTCAACTTGCAAGCTACGGGTGCTACCGAGCACATGCACAATCACGTCGAAACGACGTTTGCAGATCGAGCGACGATCGATGCGGATGCTGACTACGAGTTTTCATTCCGTGCGAAGTGGTTAAGCGGTTCGCCGATGTTTAACTCGCGATTGCATTTTCTGCGTGGTCCGAAAACGACGGTTTTCGACACGGTCGTGGTCAACGGGACTCCCGGCGCACTTAATGACAATTTTCAAGAAAACGCCGGCCCAACTTTTTCCGGTCTGCGCCATCAGCCGGTCGTGCCGAGTCCTGACGAAACGGTGACCGTCACTGTCGCTGCAGCCGATCCCGACGTTGTCAGCCAAGTCCATTTGCACTATTCCGTCGACGAAGGTCCGTTTCAAACTGTTGCCATGACACTGAACGATGACGGACTGTATGCAGCAGAGATTCCTGGGCAAAGCCGAAACGACATCGTGCAGTTCTATGTTTCGGCAGTCGATATGCAGGGAGCCACCAGTCAATTCCCCGCGGAAGGCCCCGAATCACGAGCTTTGTATCGAGTCGTAAGTCGCGACATTCCCAATGATCAAGTGCAGTCGCTGCGTTTGATCATGACTGGAGACGATGCGACGTTCCTGCAAACCAACACGCAGGTGATGAGTAACGGACGACTCGGTGCGACGGTGATCTACAACGACGAAGAGATTTTCTACGACGTCGGCGTTCGATTGCGAGCAAGCGGCTACGGCCGTCGCGGTAGTTTGGCGGGATTCAATATTCGTTTCGATCCAGACCACAAGTTCCGCGACGTCCACGAGGCGATTGCACTCGATCGAGGTGTCGTTGTTTCCAGCGGTGGCGGAGTGAGTGGGCGGCCCGGTGCGAGCCCTCATGAATTGCTCATTTACCAGATTGCTCATCATGCGGGCGACCTGCCCGGCATGTACGACGATGTTGTTTATATTGATGCTCCACGCTCCGGAAACACAGGGCTCGCGCTGTTGAAAATGGCCCGCTATTCCGATGTCTATCTCGATTCACAATTTGAAAACGGCAGTGAAGGTTCACTGTACAAATTTGAGTTGTTCTATCATTCGACGAGAACCGTAGACGGACGCCCGGAATCTCTAAAGTTTCCGCCCGAAGCCGTTGTTGGTAACGACATTCAAGATTTGGGCGAAGACGAAGAAGCATATCGGTATCAGTTTATTCTGAAAAACAATCGCGATCGCGACGATTTCTCGCCAATCATTGAACTGGGCAAAACGTTTTCTTTGGGATCGAGCTCGATCGGCGAAGCGGCCGAAAACGTTATCGATGTAGAGCAATGGATGCGTAATTTTGCTTCGACGTCTCTCGTAGGAACGGCCGATACCTACAACATGGGACTCGCTCACAACCTATACCTTTACGAGCGTCCGAGCGATGGCAAGGTTCTCGCATTTCCGTGGGACGTCGACCACGGCTTCTATTACGACCCGCGTGCAAATATTCTAGGAGCGGGAACCAACAACCTCCGCAAGATCATCACTCTTCGACCGAATCGCCGAATCTTTTACAAGCACTTGTTGGACATTGTTCAGACGACTTACAACAGTGAATACCTCGACCCGTGGATCGAACATTACACGGAAATCACAGACCAGAATCTGTCCGACTTCTTCAAAGACTATGTTGCTCGTCGATCCGATTTTGTGTTGACGCAGATTGAGCGAGCCGTCCCGAATCGCCCGTTCGCGATCACAACCAATGAAGGCAACGATTTGGAAGCGGACAGCGTCGTTGAGCTACAAGGCACCGGCTGGGTCGACGTCCATGAGATTCACGTTAATGGCCAAAAAGTTGATCCTGAATGGATCGACGACGAGAATTGGACGGTGCAGCTGAACGTCCGGAACGGCGTTAACGAGTTCGCACTTGAAGCATTTGACTTGCGAGGTCGCAACGTTGGCTCCGATTCGATTCGCGTGACCGGAACAAACGAAAACGCTCCAGAGATCGACTATCTTCGCCTGACCGAAGTGATGTACAACCCAGCTGATCCGACCGATTCAGAGCGGCAAATCAATTCAACGTGGAACAAAGACGATTTCGAGTTCTTGGAGTTTGCAAACATCTCCACCGACACGACGATCGATTTGACGGAAGTGCAGATTGTCGACGGTCCTGCGATTCCGTTTCTGTTTGATGCGGGGATCGTTCTTGACGCTGGCGAGCGAATCGTTGTTGTCTCCAATCAAGCAGCGTTTCGTGCTCGGTACGGCGACAATGTGGCTATCGCCGGCGAATATTCGGGTGGTCTTTCAAACAGTGGCGAAACGATTCGCGTCGTCAATGCAACCGGAACACCGATTTTGTCGCTGACCTATTCGGACGATGAGCCCTGGCCTACCCAAGCCGATGGACTCGGCAACAGTTTGGAAATAATCGAAAGCAGCACTCCTGTCGGCGAATTGAGCGATGCGGCGAAATGGGCCGCAAGTGCGGCGATCGGTGGGACACCCGGACGAGGCTCCGTTTCAGGTGACTTCGACGAAGACGGTCAGCTAACCAGCTCCGACATCGATCTGTTCTGCCAATCGGACATCGACCTGAACGGAGACGGTCAGCGATCACATGCCGATTTGGAAGTGTTGATCGAAGCCATATTCCAGACGAGCTTCGGCGACGCAAATCTGGACGGCAAATTCGATTCATCCGACTTCGTGGTGGTGTTTCAGGCCGCTCAGTACGAAGACGGCATCGCGGGCAACTCGACCTGGTCGACGGGCGACTGGAATTGCGATGGCGAATTTGACACAAACGATTTTGTCGTCGCGTTTCAGGCCGGTGCATTCATTCGTGGCTGATCCGCATCGGCCGCGATCTACTTTTTTAGACAACTTTTTGACACCGCGTTTTTGACACCGCGAATTCAATCAGTTATCGTCTGACCGATTCAAGAGCGTTCTCTGCTTGGATGTTGATCGCAGGTTATTCAACTTGGAGTTTACGGTATGTCTGTGCAGTCCTTTCGTGCGTTTGTAGCAGTTGCTGTTCTGTTCGTTTGCGGCTCGGCGTTGGGGCAAATTAACCGTGATATGCCGAAGTTCACCATAACGCCGGACGGTGTCGTTTCCGATTCGGAGAAGGCCGGGCAACTTGAAGTTCCCATGATTTGGCCGGTCGAAACTGGCGCAATACCTCTCGAAAACGCAGGCTCTTCAGAGGAAGAAATCAGCGCGATCTGGTATGTCTCGTGGGACGACATCAACCTAAACATCGCCGCGGTCGTAAAAGACGATTCACCGCTTTATCAGCTCGACGCAGGTGACGGCAATGTCGCGTATAACGCTCAGGATGTGATGCAACCGGTTTTCAATCCGTTCAACAATCACGACCATTTTTTTGAAGACGGTTTGCCAGACGACCTTGATCCCGGTGATTCCGTCGCGGCGATCTACGATATCGTTGTCCAAACCGCGGACGAATTTGGTCCTGACATCTACCGCCATGGGCCGAAGCTCAATTCCGACGAATGGGAAAGCATCACAGTCACCGGAACCATCAATGATGACGAGTCAGGCTATACCGTTGAAGTGACGATTCCTTGGGCAACGGCAATGGACGATGCAGCTCCCAATTACAAACCGGAGATCGGTGACGAACACGGCCTGAGCTTCATCGTGCTGAGCTTTTTCGAAGAAGGCGGTGCGGACAAAGCGACGCTCTTTACTGACTTCGGGGAAGGGTCAAACACGATCGGTGATCCGACAACATGGAACACAGTAACGCTTGTCGGACCGGTAGCTGAACCTGGCGATTTCAACACGAACGGCCAATTCGATACAGGTGACCTCGACCTTCTACTTACGGAAATCTTAAGCGGTAACAACTCACCAGCGTTCGACGTTGATAGTAATGGCATCGTCAATTCGACTGACCAAACGACATGGGTCAAAGAGATCGCGAACACCTGGATTGGCGATTCGAATCTGGACGGTGAGTTCAACTCAACCGACTTCGTCGTCGTATTCGGCGCTGGTCAATACGAAGACTCGGAAGCACTCAATTCCACATGGGCCACCGGAGACTGGAATGGCGACGGCGAATTCAACTCCAGCGATTTCGTTGCCGCATTCACCGACGGCGGCTACGAACGAGGACTACGACCAGCAGCAGTTCCAGAACCGTCAGGAGTCATCCTTTTCGGGATCGCTGCGATGCTGCTAACCGGACGCCGCAGAATCGGCGCGTAGAGCCGCAAACTCATCGCAAACCACGTCACCAGCAAACCCCTCGTTATCTTTGTTGCATCGCTGCGCGCGTATTGCTGGGGGCTCGCTGCGCTCGACCCCAGCCACCCTTTGCTCGTCCATCCCGCTCGATTCGTACTCACCGTTCAAGCTGGGTGCTTTGCTGACCTCCATTGACGATCGCTGCAAGGTCGCTGTCTTGCACTGTGGAGGCGCGTCGCCTAATCGAGCAAACGCGGTGACGGAAACCAGCAAATTCTTTCCGCATGTCCGCATTCCCACGCTGATGGTCAATTGCAAGTATGGCGCAATCTTCCGCTATCAGCACAAGACGCCATGTTCAGAACTCCTGATCTCGGCGGAAAATAAGGTGACACCAGGCAGGGCTCAGGCCGGCCAGGAAGCCCCAAAAGGTGTCAGGAATAATTCAGCAAGATCTCCGTATCCAGCATCAATTCGGCGTTTTTTGCTGCTGAGCCGAATTCTTTCCTGACACCTTTCGGGCGTCCGGGGTAGTGTCAGATTGACTTCCAGAACCGGTGAATCAGAAGACCAACGCAACATGTTGCTGCATCGCTATTAGGGATAATCTCACCGTTGTCGAGATCAGGAGTTCTGATGTTCCGCAATTTCCGCTTACTGGATCCGCCACAGAAGAAACCCTTGGTGTACGACACCGACTACGGCCACTGCGCGCCCCGAGAAGGCTACATTAACCAAACCCAAAAACGGCTAGATCTGCACTTGGGCGAACCGAGCCGAGTCTCCAGCAAACGTTCGTCACAAGACTAAACGATTCACCAATTGCATTGGGCTCGGTGAAGCACATGAGTTACGAATTAACGTGCCGTTCCTATCACGACATTTCCGGGACTCTTTGCCGTTACTGAGTCCTGGAATCTTTTGTTCGTCGTCCGACAATGGCAATCAAACGGCGGCTATCGCTTGGTTTTCGAGTTCGCTTTCGATGGCAGTGGCGCTCTCGTGCCGAGTTCGCCGAGCGCGGGCAGGGATCAGGATTTCGCTGATGATCTCGTCAACATTGGCAGCCAGTTGGTTGACCACAGTTTCATTTTCGCTGCCGATCGATATTTCCTGCAGTGCATTGAGCGAACTTACCAAAGTGCTCAAGCGGTCACTCACAGCCTTTCGAACCGGTTTGACTTGCGGAAGATCATCCTGAGACTCGGCGTTGACTTTTTCTTGGAACGTCGCTTCGAAGGCGTGATGTGATTCGCGCAATTCGTCGATCCATTCTTCAGCGTGAATTGTCTCGATCGCTTGCTGCGATTCTGGAGTGGAAAGATCATCCAGCAGTTCATTCAACGCGGCCGACTGTTGAGCATATCCCAAACGGTGCAAGGATACTCCGCGAGTTTCAATCAATCTGGTGATCAGCGATCCTGCCTGCGAAAGGCTTGCAGAAGGCCGTCCCGATATCGCCTTGGCATAGTCGCGAAGGGCAACAAACGCTTCGTCACGCGCCGCATCGTGTGTTGCGAGTTCTCCCGTGAAACTGCTCGTCCGAGATCGCGCGGTAATCTGCTCCAACAGGTCATTGTGTTGCCGTATGAGCTGACACAATTGCTGGAAAAACGTTTCGTTCGGCAACGTTTCCAGGACAATGTCGGTCAACCGCTGAGCGGTAATCTTAAGCTCCGAAGTTAACAGATAGCTGGTGGTGAGGTTCTGGATCATGGTCATGTCCTTATCGTGTACGGGGAAAAAAAACACCACACGATGTGGTTTGTACGGTCGCAAAGGTGTATAGCACGACCCTAATGCGCAGGGGCCCGGCAACGCATTCGCCATCACCTCCCTGGCATGTGACGGCCAGATCGCTGTTGGTTGCAGTCGAATCGTGGCGTGAGAGCAACGGTGAACAGTTTTGCGTTGCTCCCACACAACGTGGCGTTGTTTTCAAGAAACTTTCTGCTGCCCCACGTTGTGCGGCGGCAACAGAAACAAATTGTCACACGCAATTCGCTCGCGCAACGGCAGTGTCACGCAGATTCCTGGACGACTTCATCGCGCAGGCGCTGCATCCAGAGTTTGCCGAGTCGAATCAGCAATGCGACGGACCAGATAGCTGGCGGTTGAGTGCTCCACGATTTGCGCACGCGTCATCAACTTTTTTTTCAGGCCTTTCATTTTTGTGACGGCCGATTC
>JAGQPC010000054.1 GCA_020426925.1 Planctomycetales bacterium
CAACAGCGACGCCTTTGTGCTGGTATTCGGCCGCCAAACGAGCGAGCTCGGGCGCGACATGAATCACATAAGGACAATGATTGCACATGAAAATGACCAGTAGCGCCGGCGCGTCTGCAAGATCGCTTAAACTGACGGTCGTTCCGTCAACGTTGATCAGCGAGAAGTCGGGGGCTTTAGTGCCAAGCGGCAGCATCGTGCTGTTTGTTCGAACCATTGGTTGAATTCCAATCAGTGAAACGATTCGTGAATTGAGAAACTGACTCTCGACGTCGTCGGCCAGTCACTTAGTCCATGACGAATCGACCGTAACCAACATAGCCGTTGGCTCTTCCAGCGACGCGTCGCTTTTTGGCGTGCGATCGATCGACTTCATGTAGCCAGCCACGCATACTACGGCAACCGCCAGGAGCAAGTTGATCGTCGCCCACTTTGATTCGTTTTGCCGTAGCTTTTGCGCCGTGGAGCTTCGTCCTGAAAGAATCGCTGACAATGCAAATACAGCCAGTGCCAGCAAGAGTTTGATTCCAACCAGGGCGTGATATGGACCGTCAAAGTTAGTGCCGTAAGTACTGATGATTCCCATCACATTGATCAAGCCACTGATGAGCAGTAAGCCGCTTGTGGCCATCACGACCTTCGACCATTTTCCACGGATTTGGCTGGCAACCGCCTCTCGCTGAACGCCATCCGATATCGCGCTCATCCCAGGGACAAACGCGAACTTTGTGAAAAACGCCCCGCCTACCAACGCGATTGCGCTAAGAATGTGAACCCACCGTAAAACCAAGTCTAAATCCATTGCGTTGCCTTTTGTGCGGATGATTTGTGAATCTGTGAAAATACCGCACTACTCGGTTCAATGGTAGCCGTGCCAATTGTTGCCCTCTGGAACTGGTAACTGGTAACTAGCGAAGAAAAGTCGCTTGTCGGCCGAGATTACCTGTTGTGTCGACGCATGAGGAAAAACAGCCCCGTCAACAACAAGACGATTCCGGAAGGCTCTGGGACAACTTGCAGTCCGCCGTTGCGAGGACCGGACTCGTAGCCACCGCCCGAAAACGCGGTTACAAAGTCGCTACTGTCGAATTCCTTGTCACCGTTCCAGTCTCCTTCAGCCCAAGTTGCCGCTTGCCCGGTTTCGTATTTGGCGGGCGTGAAGACGGTCACAAAGTCGCTGCTGTTGAATTCTCCGTCAAAGTTCGCGTCACCCATGAACGTGTTCGACAAGTTCTCCACCCACTCGATGCGATCGGCGATGTTGACGTTCCCGTCGCCATTCAGATCAAATGCAACATCACCCGAGACCATCGCGTCAGCGAGCAAGTCGAGGTCAGCAACATCGCGTTGTCCGCTGTTGTCGAAATCGCCCGCGACCGTGTTTGCGAGACCGGCAAGCGTGAGTGGTGTTTCGGTTCCTTTGAACAACGCCGTCAATTGATCTTCATTGAGAGCCTCATTCCAGATCGAAACATCATCGATCAGTCCAGCGAAGTTTCGGTTGGCTCCGCAGCAGTTATCTTCGGCCAAGCGCCACTCGCCAAGATTCTCTTGTTCCCAATGTTCGATCTCGTTTACGTTGAACACGAGTTCATCGTCACCCTTGATCCCAGCATAGACTGCAGCGAAATCTTCCTGAACCGTCAAAGCAACGAACGTCCATTCTTCTTCGCCGATGGGCGTTTCACTTTGCCAACCATACGTTTCACTTGAGTTGTCGTTCCACACGTACGCCAGATCGGTCGTTCCACCGTAGAAACCAAGATACAGCGGCTGAGGATCGTTGCGCGACACGACGATACCGGCCCAATCGCCATTCGGAAGTCCGTTCACCCAAGCGGTGATTGTAATTTCCGAGAATACTTCTTCAGTCGCAGGTATAGCGGCGTAATCTTCGTCAAACCCTTCGAACTCGATCGCGTAGTCACCCGGCTGGCCTGTATGACCACCAGCATCACCCGTGTAGCTTGCCTCAACAAGCTCGCCATCGAGATCTCCGTTTCCTTGATCGTTTGGCAGCACTTCGCCGACACCGCCAGTCGAGTCTGCTGACCAATAGCCCAGCAAATCGGCGCGGCCTTGAGAGGCGATCAGTAACGGAAGGATACAAACGCAGCCCACGACAATTCGGTTCATCAGTTTCATCAGAGTTCTCCTTCGTGATCGTCAATCGCCAAAGCCCAAGCGGCCGTTAGCGTAAAGCATCAAAACTCGACATGCAAGAAAAAAAGCCGGTGCTTCGAATGTCAGTTTTGCAGGGTGCGTAAACGCACCGTAATCGCATGTTTTGACTTCCTGGTTCTCGCTATGTAGGCTTAATGGTTACTAGAGGAGTCGCCAACAAAATGAGTTACCAATTCCCTCCCGACTTAGAAGAACTGATTCGAAAGCAAATGGCAACTGGCGAGTACGGCAGTGAAGATGACGTACTCCGAGAAGCTTTGCGTTCGCTTGACATTCAACGCGATGACTGGGACGCCATTCAAGCTGCTCTAAAAACTCTGGACGCTGGCGAGACTGGAGTCTCGCTTGATGACGCATTCCGCCAAGTTCGCGATCGAAATGGCGTTGCTTGACGTATGAACTACTACGTCCGTCTTCAACCATTGGCTCTCGAAGACCTTGATCAAGCCTACAAGAACGCCGCGAAGCATGCTCCGAATACCGCTGCAGACTGGCTCGAGCGCTTCCATGATGCGTTGAAGACTCTTGAGACAAATCCCGAACGCTGCAGCTTGGCTCCCGAGAATCTGAAAAGCACGCGGACACTCCGCCAATTCTTGTTCGGTAAAGGACGGAATGTCTTTCGCTCTGTCTTCACTGTCGAAGGTGACACGGTGTGGATTGTCCGAATACGCCGAGCGGCTAGAAGACAGATGACAAAGAAAGACCTAGGTGAGCCAAACATCTAAGATCGACACGGACTGCGACGAGCGAACAGAACGCCAGTCGCAAGCAGCACAATTAACGGTGTGGCCGGCTCTGGCACGGTAGTTCCATCGCGTGGACCTCGCTCGTAGCCGCCATCCTGAAACGCAAGCACAAGATCAGAAGAGCCAAACTCTCCATCAAGGTTCCAGTCGCCGGTCACCCAGGTGGAATTGCCCAAAACGCTGTCCTCGTACTCAGCATATTCAAAAACGGAAACGAGGTCGGAAGAATTGAATTCTCCGTCCAAATTACTGTCTCCGAAATAGGAACCGAATATGTCGTGGATCCAGACTTTGGCATCCTCGACGTCGAGGATGCGGTCATCGTTCAGGTCGTATCTCCGATCGTTTTCACCCGAGCGAATTTCGCGCGAAAGGATTTCCACGTCGCGATTATCGAATGCGAAATCGTAGTTCAAGTCGCCAGGTTTCAATGATCGGAGCGAGAAATTGTCGATCCTTGCGGTAGCTCTCGCACTGTTAAAAGCACTCGCAAATAGACCGATACGGCGAACTTCTCGAGCAGGTGACATTTCTTCAATACGCAATTCACTTGGTGAAGTAGAGTCGAAGATATCGTCATCGTAACGCAGTTCCACGAGGGACAGTTGGTCGTAAAAGACCAACTCGAATGCGACATTGTCGCCAATCGAAAGCTCCGAATGCACGACGGAAGCACGATCGATCCAAGTAGTTAATCCACCGGGATCAGACACATCGATACTGATTGCGTCCCGTCCAACTCTATCCTCATCGAACAGGTGAGAAAAAGACACGGTCGCTGCGCCGTTAAAGTGATCCGCTTTAACGTGGAGATCATGCACTTCGACTCTTTGGATAAAGCTGCCGTTCCACTTTGTGCCCTCAAGCATGATTGACTCATACTCGCCTGACGCGTCTGTGTCTGCCGCTTCTAGCGGAAACGTGCCATCCAGCTTCTGGCTTGTTGGTTCAGTAGTAGAGAATTGCCAGTTCCTATTGTCAAATCCTTCGATCTTGCCGTCGAGATCGAAAAACGGTCCGGTTCCGTCAAACGTCTCGATGATATCCATTGCCGATCCAACACTAACGATAGCAAGCGAGAGCAACACTGCCTTCAGAGTGAAAGTAGTTCCCATATTCCTGAGCCCCCCTGAGACGTCCGCTGGCACGGCGTGACCGCGTCACACTCGCAAGAAACATTTGTTCTTGTACAGAATCCAAGCAAACAAAATCGGGACGAGCGCTTGAAGCACGGCCATCAACAGCGGCCCGTTGACCGTCGGCATTTCAAACACATAACTATGCACAAGGCGGCGGACAATATTACCGTAACCGCCGATTAGATTGCTCGCCATGTACAGCGTGATCGGATTCATGCCGATCCACACAAACGGCCGAGCCCAAATGCTGAACTTGCCGACGTCCATGATCGCGTGACATACGGCGACCGTCAGAAAACTCCAACCACCGGCGTACAACACGAACGACGGCGTCCAGAGCTTTTTGATTACCGGACACGTGAGCTGTGGTGCGACATGCCAGCCATAACCGGCGGCGAGGCATAGACCTCCGATCAATAACAATGAACCGATTCGCACGCCTGCGCTCAGTTCGTAGTTTCGTAAAATCAGCCCGCAAAAGATTCCCAGCAATCCGGTCGCGATCGCAGGGAGCGTGCTGAGCAGGCCTTCCGGGTCCCAATCGCCATCCCATTTATACCCGGGCAAGTATTGTGCATCGATGTAGTTGGCGAGATTCGTCCCTTCATTGAAGTTCGGTGCTCCGTGACCAGGCACTTCAATGAAGCTCAGCGCTGCCCAATAACCGCCGAGTAGCAAAACGGTGATGAACAGCAGGCCTTTCCAGCGAAACGATAGGTAGAGTATGGCTCCAAACAGGTAGCAAATCGCGATGCGATGCAAGACGCCAACGTAGCGGAACATCTCGGGACCACCATCACGACTGAGCCCGCCGTGATACAGAAGCCCCAGAATGTAGAGAACGATTGAGCGTCGAATGATTCGCCAGAACGCTGGCCGCATTCCTTTTTGGTCGACCATATTGTCCAGCGAAAATACCGTCGAGACTCCCATCAGAAAGACGAACAATGGGAAGATCAAATCGTAAAAATGAAAACCGGCCCAAGGAACGTGCGTAAGTTGGTCCGACAGAATTTGCGCGTAGCGGTTCTCGGTGTTCAATGCGAAGGCTTTTGCGAGCCCTGATGCTCCCAGGATCCAAAACATGTCGAAGCCGCGCAACGCGTCAATCGATACAAAACGCTTCCCTGTGTTGAAGCCGTCGTTTGCATGGGACATCGATGCGCGGATCCTATTCGCTGGAGGTGATCACTGAGGGTGTTTTCTACCGAACGTCTAACAATAACTTCCAGGACGCTGGCTGCAAGCATCGCGCCACGATCGAACCTTGACACGGCAGCAAGGAGTTTGCAGTTCTTATCGTCATCCGCCGAAAAACGTGTAGTATTTTTCGCCTTTGGCTAGCCTGGAAATGTAGACCGCGGCCTCCAGCAAATGGTAATCACCCCACATGCAAGATTCGCCGTAGGGGATGTTGGCGTCGCCGGGAATGTAATCCCAATTCCGCGGACGATGGTAAACCGTGTGCAACAGCAGGCCTTGATGATTTTCGGATGTCGACAAGTATGGCTCTTGAAGCAGAGTTCGCAACGTTGTTAAGCCAGCTTGCCATAGCTTGTCGCCTTGGGGATTCCCTTGCGCTTGAAGCCGTCGCCCGAATCGCAATAGACCTTGGCACGCGATCGCCGCAGCCGAACTATCGACCGGCTCGTGGTCGTTAAACGGGTCGGCCGGACGATCCAGGTAGTCGCCGAGTTCCGCAAGTCCTGGCGCTCCCGTGTCCCAGTATGGCACTCCGCAAGTTGGCGTATGATCGCAATAGAACTGACACGTCGCCATGGCGGCATCAGTCATGCACTGCTCGATCGATTCTCGTCCGCCCAACGGCTCCAGCTCGCGATCGGAAACCGTATCCAAGAATTCAAGCTGTTCGGCATAGCCGGTGATGATCCATGCCAGACCGCGAGTCCAAGTCGTGAACGGCGAGTATCCCTGCTGCGTGCTTGGGCAACGGTAGCATCCGTCGTTGGTGTTGAAAATACTTTCGTGCGCTACACGACCTGAAATGTCATACGCATCACGATTGTTTCCAAAGTAGACGTTGTACTTTGCGGTCACTCGAGCGTGTTGGACAAGTCGCTCGAGCAATGATGTCTCCCGATCGTTCTCGCCGAGAATCCGGTGGCCGAATCGATGAGCTAACGCTAGGGCTCGCAGCGAACGAATGGTGTCACTGAACAGCGAATGAGGCCCGTTGAACGAATAGATATAACCATCGCCATCGATTGTTCGAGACCACCGATTCGCCTGGACCGCGCCGCTGGCTTTGATCGCCATTTCGTAAAAATCGATTTCTCCTTCTGACGCGTCAAATCGACCTTCACGTGCGAGTCGCCACAAGTTTCCGTACGTGCTGATGTTGTTGAACCCATGGTCGTGCACGCCGAAATGCGTAACGTGCGACGCCATGCGAATCCGAGTCGCTTCTCGCCCCAGGTTCAGCATCGTTCGATCATTCGTTGCATCGAACAGCAGAATTGGACAACCGAACTGAAAACCTTGCGTCCACTCGGTCC
>JAGQPC010000055.1 GCA_020426925.1 Planctomycetales bacterium
ACTTCGATCCGGCCAACATGATTCTTTACGGCACAGGCGAACCGATCGAAACGTTAAAAAAGATCGGCAAGTACGTTCGCAGTATCCATTGCAAGGACGGAACTTGGTCCGACAAGCCAGGCGAGGATTGGGGAACGGAAGTTCCACTGGGACAAGGCGATGTAGGGATGGAAACGTATTTGCAGACTTTAAAAGAAATCGGCTACGACGGCCCGCTCACGATTGAACGCGAGATTCCTCAAGAGCCGGAACGCCAAAAAGCTGAAATCGGTGGCGCGATTGAACTGCTCACCGAATTGCGTGCAAAGGTGCTTGGTTAGTCACCGCTGGCTATTCAGCGAACGAGCAGCGGATGAAGCCAGCCCTAAATTGTACGACGGACTTCTAGTCCGTCGAAGTTTCGGCATTGACGACGTGGGAAGCTCAACACAGCGACGGACTGGAAGTCCGTCGTACGAATTGGATGACGTTCACATCAGATCCGATTCCAGATCTTCGTCGGGCAATTCTGCAAATAGGCGGTCGACCACATCGACATCGTCGACGATAGGAACATCCTCGAGGATCGCGGCACGTTCGTACTTTTCGACCTCGATTTTGTTGATTTCTCGCACGATGACTTCAGACTCAGCTTCCTCGAGCGACTCGACGACAAGATTGCTGGCAACTAAGCGACGAATATCGATCGGAACAGCAGCTCGCACGTAGTTACCGATCTGGAACACGTAAACAAAATCTGCGGTGTTGAAATCACCATCGCCATTCCAGTCACCTTCCTCAAACGTGGAATTGCCATCGATTCCGTCTTCGTATTCGCCTGCCTGGAACACGGCTACGAAGTCGGACGAATCGAAGATTCCGTCACCGTTCGAATCGCCTGGAATTGGACCAGCTTCGCCGACTGAACCCGGTGTTCCACCAGGAGCTCCACTCGCCCGCCAGGCTTCTTTCGTGCCCCAGCTATCGAGAATTCCTTGAGTGTTCACGATTTCCAAGGAATACCCGGTGCCGTCAGTCGACGGATACCAGTCGTCCGCATACGAGAACTTCTGGACCTCGGTACCGAAGTCGAACAGGCCAATCGCTTCGCCGCTGTTACTCAGACGTCCACTGTATTGACCTGCAACTGGCAACGCGTTTCCGTAGCGGAAAGCGAACGCCTCCATGTTTTCGACGACCAGCACCGTTGCACCTGGTGCCAAAGTTGTGATCGAACCTTCGGCGAACGAGAAGTTAATTCCCTGGTTGTCACCGTCGACGTCCACGGTATCAAACGCGACTCCGGAAAGATCGAGCGGCTGATTTCCGACGTTGACCAGCTCGATAAATTCAAAGTCGTCGTTGTCGGCAAATCCAGCTGCCAACTCGGCACTGGACGGTGCAGCCGGGTTGTAGTGAATTTCGCTGATTCGAAGTGAACCCAACACGTCCGTCGGAGTTGCTATACCAGAGACGAACTGCAGCGGCTCTGACCAATGGCTCCAAATGTCATCGTCATCTCGCATGCGAACGCGCACGCGGTAGGTCTTGCCCGCTTCTAATCCATCGCCGGGAATCGTCATCGTACTGGAGAACGTTTCCAGTTCGCCGCTTTCCCATTCGGCATCGATTTCATATTTGCGTTTCATGATCGCGTACGGTTCGTAGCTCGGATCATTCACATCAGTAATTTCTGCGATCCGCCATTCCATGCCCGTGAACGTCGCGCCAATGGGGCTGCTGAAATCAGTCGTGGAGAACGTCAATCCGTTAATCGGGAAGGTCGCGTCGCCAGTGTAGGTTAGCGTCGGCGTGTGAGGAATGTTGTCCTCATTTCGTAGCACGTTCCTGTTGAGCCAGTCGGTGCGTGTCACGACGTAATCTTTGAGAATCTTGATCATTCCCGGATAGTCGTCTGTGTCTCCTTCCGCATAGTACCGCCAATTCTGTCCGTTCTTGCTGGAATTGTTGTAACGCGAATTGGCAATATCAGGATCATGGTCCCAACGCATCCGGTCGGCATCAACGAACGACGTTTCGCCAGGCGTATACACGAACGATGCCATCTCGTCGATCATGATGCCGGTCTGTTCGGTGTTGAACAGCAGGTCGAGTATTTCGCGAGTTCGGTTTTGGTATTCGTGGTTGAACTGAGTGCGGCTACTATCGTCCAACGCCTGATTTTCAGCATGAGTGTAATCGTTAAACCCTTCGTTCTTGGCGATTTGCACATTCCATTCGTGGTTCTCGTTGCCATACATGTTGTTGGCCCACGTTAGATCGAGATCCCACGGGTGAATTTCCCACTTACCTGTTTCCGGATTACTGTAGTAGTAGAAGTTCTTGCCGAATGCCGTGTCGTAATGATGAATGGCGTGCGATATCGCCTGGTAACCATAAAACTTTTCGACGTCAACCGTTTCTCGCCACGTTTCCGGTTCAGGACGATTTCGTCCGGTGAATGTACGGATGAAGTCGCGGCCATCTGACGCGTCGTCGACTTGATACGGACCTTGGTTGACTGTTGATTCGGGACGATTTCCTTCAATCTTGTAGAAGTTGCCGTCCGGCAAATCGTGTTCTTCAAGGAAATTGCCGTCCGGCTGTTCGATCGCCAAGTACATTCCTTGAAAGTCACCGTTGTACTGATCTTCACCGTTTTCGTCCGCATCGGCGACGATTCGAAAATGGACGTAGTGCGTATTTGGTGCTTCCGTCCCGGCTTTATTGAACAGCTTAAATCCGACCGACTCGAACAATCCCTGTTCGCCTCGATGTCGGAAGTCACCCTGCTGGATGATCGCCGAGAAATTTAATTTATCCCATTCGGTACTGTATTCCTCGCCGTAGTCATTCTTCGCTTGGAAGCGGTGGCCTCGGTTGAAGTCGAACTTCCACATATTCTTACCCATCGCGTAACGCCACACGCCGCCACGAGCTCGATAGTGAATATGGTCATAGACTTTTCCGTCATAGACCATCGTTCCTTCCCACAAGTAGTCGCTGCCTGCGTAGCCGCTACGTCGTTCCGCACCTGGCAAGAATTGCGAATCTAGATGTGAGACCCTTGTGGTGATCAACTGATAAACTGGAATGGTATTGAGCAAGTCCGAGCTGAACGTTACTTGTTCAGTTTCGCCCGGGCTAACGGCTCCAGTCCACTCGGGAACACCGTCGTAAGTGTAAAAGGCAAAGTTTGGCTGCAAGTCGTCGGCGTACGGAACCAGCTGTGAACTGCCAAGCGAATCCGTCGAAGTGATCCGGTACCTCATCAGATGGCGATGTTGCTGAAGCTCGCCAGGAATTGTCGCCGTGTAGATTCCGTCGTCGGCTGCTTCGTCACCGTTGGTGCCATCGTCGACCATCACGATATCCGTCCATTGCGTCGAAAAACGTGGGTCAGTGATGCTGATGTAGTCGCCAGGACTGACGTCCTGATAGTGCAGTACGACGCTCGCAACGCCATCGATGTCGGTGACTTTTGTCGTGACGACAACAGGTTGGCCCGATAACGGCTGCTTCGGCGAGTGCTCAACTTGCCGAGCACTCGGTGGAGCGTTTGGTGCGAGCACGCTGTTGACCGCTCCAGGCGTGGGTTCTGCCGAACGCCAGCTTCCGCCGATGTCGTTTTCGAAGTTTGGATTGATCAGCTGCATCGAGGGACCTTCGCCGACCGTTGGCCACGGGAAGCTCAGCTGATAGTCAACCTCGTCGATTTGGCTTCCAGCGCTCGTCCACAATTCGATCGTGTCGCCTTTGTTGCTCAGTCGACCAATCCATGGGCCGACGGCAGTTGCGTTGAGTTTCGTTTGGATTTGCTCCGGATCTTGCCCTGCCACGATGTAGCCTCGAGCCGGCAGGGACGATCCAACCGGGAACGTGAATTCGATTGCGTTACGAAGAGTCCAGCCACTGACGTCGATAGGAATGTCGCTGTTGTTGTACAGCTCGACGAATTCGACCAGGTCAGTCGGATTGAAAGGATCGGAATGGATTTCGTTGATGACAATCGCTTGCTGTTGCTCGAGCGAATTGATCGCGATCGACACGGTTGTGGGAGCTGACGTCGCGGAACCATCGCTGGTTCGGTACCTGAATGTGGTTACTCCTGTAAATCCTGCGGCAGGAGTGAAAACAAACGAACCGTCCGCGTTCATCGCGACGCTGCCTTGGGCGGGCTGAATAACATCAACGGCCGTTAACGTGCCGCCCTCGATGTCCGTGTCGTTAGCGAGCACCCCTTGAGCTGCCGCCACGGTGATCGTTTCGTCCAACAATCCGAAATAGGTGTCTTCTGTCGGTGACGGAGGATCGTTGACCGGCGTGACATTGATGTTCACGGTTGCGATGTTCGACTCGTCCACGCCGTCCGACAATTGGTACGTGAAGCTGTCCGGGCCGTTGTAGTTTGTGTTCGGCGTGTAGGTAAACGTTCCATCGCCGGCAAGAGCCAGCGTTCCGTTTGTCACGTCGGAAATGAGCGTCGTTTGTAGGCTGTCACCTTCGGCGTCCACATCGTTTGCTGTGACGCCTGAGTTTCCGCCAGCCAGAAGACCTGTGTCTTCGTTAACTGAGTAGGTGTCGTTCTTTGCCTCTGGTGGAGTGTTGATCACCAGCGTCACATCGACCGTGTTCGACTTTCCAGTACCATCAGCGATGCGGTACGAGAACTTCATCTCGCCAGCAAATCCCTGAGGGTTGTAATTGAACGATCCGTCCGCGTTTAACGTCAACGCGCCGGACGTGACGTTCGTGACGACTTCGGCCGTGAGATTGGCGGCGTCGGGATTGATGTCGTTGGCTAACACGCCGTTGGCAGCGCTAACGCTGAGCACCTGACCGGCGAGCGATTTATACGCATCTGCAACGGCAGTCGCAGGATCGTATTTCGGCGTGACTTCGATGGTTACCGTTGCAGGTTCCGAATTTCGGAAATCGTTGGCCGCGTACGTGAACGTGTCGGTTCCGAAAAAATTGGGCTCTGGCGAGTACGTAAATCCGCCTTCGTCGTTCAGTGCGAAATCGGCCGCATGAGTTGGCTGTGTCAGCAGAACAGCCTTAAGAGTGTCGCCATCCGCGTCGGTGTCGTTTTTCAAGACTCCGTTTGCTGCCGAAATCACCGCGCCGGAGAAAAAGTCTGCGTCTTCAGGAATCTGATAAACGTCATCATTCGCGACAGGACGACTGTTGTTGTAGAAGCTTTGCAGTTCACCGTGCAAGGTCGCGGCTTCCGCATCGGTCAACTGCCCATCGTAAAAGCGAACTTCAGCGATATCGCCGGTGAAACCGAGCTGGGCCTCCGATGCGTTGCCGCCGATGTTCGCGGTTAACCGCGTGCGAGTAGCCGTTGGGCCGCTGGTTCCTTCCGCGACTTTTGCATTATCAACGTAAAGCTTTGTGTTACCTGCTTGGCGAGTCCAAACGGCAATGTGAGTTTCGCCATCGTTAACGGCAGGCGAAACGATCGTCTCTTTCGACTGCCCAAAGCTGCCACCGATTCCCGCCGTCAATTGTCCAGCAGCGTTGATAGTGACTCCCCAGTCCTCGCCAAACGCTTTGCTGTTACCATCGACGATCCCCGTGTTGAAAAACCAATCGCCGTTATCGCCCACAAGGCTCTGCGACGACGTAGCGAAGACGACAGCGACGGTAAAATCGTCACGCAACGACAGCGGGCTCAGATTTTGGTCGATCACCAAAGCGTCTGATCCATCACTGTTGTCGAAGCGAACCGCTGACCGTCCACCGATCGCTCCCTTGGCAAGAACCGGAGAACCGTCTGTCGTTGTTGCGATGGAACCAACCGAATCTGCCCAATTCTCAATCGTCGCGCCGTCGTCTAGCGTCCCGTCTAGAGAGTCCGCTCGCCATTGCGCGATAAGATCTCCAGCCAACAAAGTTCGAGTCTCCAACGTCTCAAGCTGGCCGAGTCGATTTTTCTGCAACATTCGCTGTCGTCGCCGCATTGTGATTCCTTGCGTTCTTGGTCGTTACGTGGGCTATTGCTAGTAGTCTGTGTCAGCTTAATCTTCGGGTAGTGGAAGTTGCTACACTTCCTTGCGGACGGGACCTTTAGCATTATTAGCAAGATCCACGAGCTACCCGAAACCAAGATGCATTGAGCTACCAGTGCGCGCCAAAGGCGTTTAGCGCGCGCAATCTTAACCTCGGTGAAACAAACGTGAATTTACCTGAGCGTAGTATAAGTAGTTTCTGCAGATATGGGATGTTCGAGGTCGGAAGAATGCGTAGCTTTTCCAATTGACTGCCTGAACGTGTTCAACAATCCAGACGACGCGGTCAATCGCCCACTTTCGACGTAGCTGCGGTTTACAAGAGTTGATCACAGCTCGGATACGATTCGCTGGCGCCTCGCCGTGTGACGCTATTGGCTGCGGCTCGGGTTGCGAAACCGATCGCCACTTGAAGAGGCTCACCTGCCGCCAACCGAGCCACCATTGCGCCGACGAAGCAGTCGCCTGCTCCGGTCGAATCGACCGACTCCACCGCAATTCCTTCGCATCGCATGATCTGTCCGCCTGAAATCGCGATGGCGCCGTGCTCACCTAACGTCAAAACGATGTCGCATCGAGATTCGCGGTGAGCCTTCACCAAATCGGAATCAAGATCGCCAGACTTCGCCGTCGGGAAAACAATGTCGAATTCCGATCGATTGACGACCAGCACATCAATAAGTTCGAACCAATCTGAACCCAACGTGACTGCGGGCGCGACATTCAATATTGTCGTCGCGTCAACCGCCCGAGCCATCGAAAATGCATAGCGAACGGCCTCGAGCGGGATCTCGCACTGCGCCACGACAAAGTCATCAGATCGCAATTCTTCAAGAGCCTGGCAATCGTCTTCGTTGACGCGTCCGTTTGCTCCGGGGATTACCAGAATTCGATTTTCTCCGTCTCGTTCGACAACGATCACTGCCGTACCAGTAGGAGCGTCTTGCTCGATAGTCAATTGCGTATTGAGTCCCCGCGTCTGCAGGTAGTCAGTCAGCGACCGGCCGAACGCGTCATCGCCAACTCGACCGATAAACGTGACTGATGATTCGTCGTTGTTGTTGAGCTTCGAATAGAGCGACGCACCTACGGCTTGATTGGCTCCTTTTCCGCCAGGATGGTACTGCAGTCCGTCGGCGATTACGGTTTCACCGCCGCGCGGTGCGCGATCGGCATTGACAACGATATCTTGATTGACGGAACCGATAATGAAGATGCGAGCCATTTGAATAGAAATCAATAACGTGAATCTTCGTTGACACCCCGGGCCGGCTGAATCACAGCAACCGTGCTACCACGCGACAACGCTAGGCGAAACTGCTCGGCTTGGTCTGATAGTTGATTACTTATGTTTCGAAGTTGGTCGATTTCGTGTTTTAGGATCTCCACCGCGGCCAGTTTTTCGGTCAGCTCTTCGTCTGCGGAAACAATGCGAGATTCAAGAAACGCGATGCGTTTGTCAATCGCTTCGATTTGAGCTTTGTCGTTGGTGCTACTTCGGTCAATCTCCAGATCGACGAGCCGGTCGAGATACAGGGCAGTGCGCTGTTCATGCCGTTTTGTAAATGGAGTCAGCTCCGACACCTGACGTTGCTTGGCAAGCATCTGCTCCTGAATGTCGCGAGTTCGACTTGCGACGTCTTTCTGCTGATTTACTATCCGAACGTTTTCTTCGCCAACAACTTCTTTGATGTAAGCGACGACGACACTATCGAGTAATTGTTTCGCCGACTCCTCATTCGTTTTTGCTCGCAGCCGAACTGTAAGGATTTCCGAGTTTTCGACGTGGTCGACTGACAGCCGTTCTTTTAGCCAGTTAAACGCCTCTGTGGAGTTGCGAGGAACGCCCGGAAGGCTTGCGACACCATGATGACGCAATACCATGTTTAGGACGAACGGAGATTTGATAAGGTCGGCTTGCGTTTGTATGAATAGTTCGAACGCCTCACGATCGGTGTCGGCTCCGCGAGCAGCAGCCGAACTGGCGAACGTCAGGCGGTTGGCGCGCAAGAGCGTCTCTGCTTCCACATACTGCGTCTCGCTTACGAACCATGCGATTGTGCAAGCCGGTGCGACGAGCATCAGCACTATCACGATGCGAACAAAGATCTTCATTTTCATCCCCCGATAAGTTTACGATTACATGCGATAGCTCGTGAACCAAAGATTTGATGCTACTCGTTCGTAGTGCCGCCTTTAGGCGGAATGTAGCATGCATTTGCTTGCCGCCTAAAGGCGGGACTACAAACAAAAAATACACAGGCCAATCAGTCTACTCGACGATAGTCCGTCACTGCAAAATATCCCGCTACGCCGATTGCAAACGTGGCGGCTGTGCCGATCAAGAGCTGCGGTTCGTTAATCGAGCGAAGCACTGCGGACACGAGCGACGCGATGATGAAGACCGCTGGAGCCACCAGTCTAATCTTCGATGGCTCTCGAGATCGGACGAACGGTGTAAACAGGCACGCGACTGTTCCGACCGCTGATAACATCAACGTCAGCGACAAGTACTGAAGTAGGTTATACAAGTCAGACCACAACACGACTACGATCGCCAGGATCGCTTGAGCCAACATTGCCGCTCGCGGACGGCCGTGAGAAAACGCGAACCACTTGGGCATGACTCCGTCGTCGGCCATTTTTGCATAGACACGAGGCGCAGCGAGCATCATGCTGGAGACCGATGTAAACAATGCGATCGCAATTGTTATCCGCACAAACGTTGCCAATCGCTGGCCACCAATCCAATCGGCCACAACAGCAGCAATATCTGGCTGCGCGGCGATGGAATCTGTCGGCGCCGAGTAAACAAAAATCGCATTTAAGGCAACATACAGCAGCACCACTGACACCGTACCGGCGAACAATGCTTTTGCAATGAGCTGTGGGTTATCGACTTCGTCCGCAACGTAGACACCCGCGTTAAATCCTGCGTAACTCAACGAAATCCAAACCAACGATCCGGCAAAAGCGTACGCTGTGGCCCATGATCCAATTTCGGTGCCAGCTGGCATCGTTGAGATTCCTTGCCACCGGTCGGGCGACAGTTTGAGGGCTGCTCCGATGAACACCGCGAGCAACAAAAGCTTCAGTACCACGACCGCATTCTGACCAATCTCGCCAATGGCAGGCACGATAAAATGCCATAGGAAGCAAAATACGATGATCGCAACTGCCAACATGTCGTCACGATACCAACTCGGTCGGTTTACAAGCGGCATTGCATACTTTTCAAACGTCATCGCCGAGTACGCAATTGGTCCGGTAAATCCAGCAGTCAGTGAAACCCATCCGGCAATACAGCCAAAAAGTGGATGTGCGGCTCGAGATAAGAACAAATACTCACCGCCAGATTCCGGCATATGCCGAACAAGTTGTCCGTAGCTGATCGCACCCGCAATCGCGATCACGCCGCCCACGCCCCAAGCCAATACGACTAAGTGCGGTGACTTCAAGTCGTTGAGCGAGAAGCCAGAAGTTGTAAACACTCCGGCGCCGATCATGTTGGCGACGACAAGAAACGTCAGCGTCCAGAATCCGAATTTTCGTGCCTGCTGCATTCGCGATACTGCTAATTCCCGAAATGACGTTTGATGAAACGTCCGATTTTGGCAGACGCATTCACGCCATCGTCGAACACACCAGAAAAATGAATGAAGCCATGCAGCATTCCGTCGTATCGGATGAGCGTCACATCGCAGCCCGATTCGCTCAACCGTTTCGCATACCGTTCGCCTTCATCGCGAAGCACATCGTACTCAGCGGTTACGACTAACGACTTCGGTAGCCCCGCCAAACTCTTTGCGAGCGTCGGAACCGCTAGTGCGTTCGACGCATCCGCGTCGCTCGCAAGATACTGTTGCCAAAAGAATCGCATTACGTTTCGAGTTAGCCCGAAGCCTTCTGCGAATTCGGTGTATGTG
>JAGQPC010000056.1 GCA_020426925.1 Planctomycetales bacterium
CATCTTGATGCTGAAGACCTTCGCCGTTGAGCGTCGTGCGTCCAGCTGTGCCGCCAATCATGAACCCTTTGGCTCGCATGTCTTGCGCGGCCCAGACTAAATCTCCAATCCGCTGAAATCCGAACATGGAATAGTAGATGAAGAACGGAATCATATTGACTCCGTGCTGGCTGTAGGCCGTACCCGCAGCATTGAACGACGCCATGGACCCGGCTTCAGTGATGCCTTCTTCCAGAATCTGGCCGTTCACTGCTTCCTTGTAGTACGAAAGCTGCTCCGAATCGACCGGCTCGTACAGTTGGCCGGCGTGAGCATAGATGCCGTATTTGGCAAACATCGTATCCATGCCGAACGTCCGAGACTCATCCGGGACGATCGGTACAATGTGCTTTCCTATCGTTTTGTCTCGACACATTTTGTCCAGCAGGCGTACGAAGCCCATCGTCGTCGACATTTCTCGGCCGTTACTTCCACCCAGGAATTCCTGGTACTCTTCCAACTTTGGCGTTTCCATTGTTGGAACCGCAGTGGGCCGAGTGGGAACATAGCCGCCGAGTGCCTTACGCCGTTCGTGCAAGTACTTCATTTCAACGCTGTCTTTTGGCGGCAGATAGAACGGCGCTTCGGCGACATCTTTGTCTGAAATTGGAATGCCGAACCGTGAGCGGAATTCTCGAAGCTCTTCTTCGTTGGCTTTCTTCTTGTTGTGAGCGATGTTGCGACCTTCGCCGACTTCGCCAAGACCGTAGCCTTTGATCGTTTTGGCGAGGATCACCGTGGGACGTCCGTTCTTCAATTCCGTCGCCATCTTGTAGGCGGCATATACCTTTTCAGGATCGTGCCCGCCACGTCGCATCTTCTCGAGTTTCTCGTCCGAGTAGTTGTCCACCAGTTCCAGCAGTTCTGGATACTTTCCAAAGAAGTGCTGACGAATGTACGAACCCGGCATACCTGTGTATTTTTGGTACTGTCCGTCGACAACTTCACCCATGCGTCGGACGAGCAACCCCGTTTCATCTTCATTCAAAAGCGGGTCCCAGTCGTCTCCCCAGATGACCTTGATGACGTTCCAACCGGCGCCGCGGAAGATGCCTTCAAGCTCCTGAATGATTTTTGCGTTGCCGCGAACCGGTCCGTCCAATCGCTGCAGGTTGCAGTTGATGACGAATGTCAGATTGTCGAGTTCTTCTCTCGCTGCCAACGTGATTGCGCCGAGCGTCTCCGGCTCGTCACATTCGCCGTCACCCAAAAATGCCCAAACGCGCTGGTGCTCGGTTGGTTTGATGCCTCGGTCTTCCATGTAGCGATTGAACCGAGCTTGGTAAATCGCCATGATCGGAGCGAGCCCCATCGACACCGTCGGATATTCCCAAAAATCGGGCATCAACCACGGATGTGGATACGACGACAGTCCACCTTCTGGTTGCAGCTCGCGGCGGAAGTTGACCAGATTCGCTTCGGTCAGTCGACCTTCCATGAAGGCTCGCGAGTATGGACCAGGAGACGCGTGGCCTTGGAAGTAGATTTGGTCTCCGTCGTAGCCCGATTCGCCTCGTCCCTTAAAAAAGTGGTTGAAGCCGACTTCGTACAATGTTGCCGAGGACGCGAACGTCGAAATATGGCCGCCCAGGCCCAGGTCGTTTTTATTCGCACGCACCACCATCGCCATCGCGTTCCAGCGAATGATGCTCTTGATTCGCCGTTCGATGTCCCGCTTGCCCGGGTACGCCGGCTGCTCGTCCTTTGGAATTGTGTTGATATACGGAGTGCGGAGCTGCAGCGGCAGCTCGACACCTTCTTGGACTGCCTTTACTTGCAATGCTTGCAACAGAAACTGTGCGCGATCACGGCCTTTGCTTTCGAGGACATATTGGAGCGATTCCAGCCACTCACGAGTTTCGATTGGATCAACGTCGGGACCAACAGGCCCTGAAGGCTTTGGATGCGTCTGTTCACCGTCACCAAGAATCGTTGCTTCGGCCATGAAAACCTTTCCGTAAAACGACCGCAAGGCTGCTTGAACGAGCTGCCGCGGCTAGGTGAGTGCTAGAGCTCGTCTGGAAACTCTGCACATAGATCTTCGGAACTTAGGGAAGAGATGATGAGAAGTTTGCGTCCTCGTAGCGTCGGCAAAGTTTGCTGAC
Organism: Planctomycetales bacterium; assembly: GCA_020426925.1. Taxonomy (GTDB): domain Bacteria; phylum Planctomycetota; class Planctomycetia; order Pirellulales; family Pirellulaceae; genus JAGQPC01. Next base: position 2,145 of record JAGQPC010000056.1, read on the forward strand.
GTCGGGCGTCATCATCCGTAAAATTCACCAAATCATTGTTGAAGATGCGATTGAGTTCGTAAAGGTCACGACCAACGACTGCGTCTGCAGAATGGGCTAAGTCTTTGTGAAAAAACAACTTTCGGCCATTCCAACAAAGTCCGGCCACTCGCTGGGTGTTCGGATTGTGAACAACTTTCGTTCGAAACGCAGCCGCAACACGTGCTAGTCTCCCCCTTCAATCGAGCTATTCACATTGCAGCGATAGTACCTACCGTAGCGACTGTACTGATTACCCACCGGTCCTTCCACGTCCGCCAGATCGGCCACGTCCACGACCTCGGCCCCCTCCGCCTCCGCCACCACCGCGTTGATTCTTGCGTTTCGCAAGATTGCTATCGACTACGGAATCAACAACGTCTTGCCACGACGTTACGTTTCGGCGACGTGGAGCAGGGCGATCCGCGTCATCAATATCATCTTCCGAACGGTGGCGTCGTGGCTCATCGCGGTCTCGTTCCCGGTCGCCTTTTGCACCACGACCTCGGCGACGACGAGAACTTGGTTCGTCCCCCAGATCGTCATCGTCGAGATCGGTTTCGTCGTCTTCGTCGTAATCGTCATCGTCATCGCGCTCCCGACCTCGGGCGGTTGATCGATCGTCAGCACCGGCGTCCGAGTCAGCCCGACCGCGCTGGCGACGACGCCCTCGACGCCGACGTCTCCGAGGTTGTTCTTCGTCCTCTGAATCATCGGCATCGCCTAAGTCTAGTTCGGCCGCGACGTCGTCAATGAATTCATCTTCAACAACAGCGTCTCGCTGCTCGTCGGCTTCGCGAACCGATTCACCACGACCGCGTCTCCTGCGTCGCCGTCGCCTGGGACGAGCTTCCTC
>JAGQPC010000057.1 GCA_020426925.1 Planctomycetales bacterium
CTCCCCGGAAACTCGCAAGCTCGTTCCCGACCCTCCCGAGGGGAGGGTGAAGTGTGTCTGTTTCGACTTGCGTGCAAGATCGTATCCTTGGCTCATGAAGGAGCGTGGGATTTCTGATTGCGACTAGTGCCGACACCAAAGACATGAATCTCGTCCAATGGTTGTAACCATGAAACCGCTGGTATTACGATTGCATATCGGACGGGTTGTTTCTGCTGTAACGGTCAATCCTCCATTTTCGCTGGCGATGAGATTCAGGCACTACGGTTGATACGGATGAGCCGGATGGTCCAGTGAGAGTGATTTTGCCACTGAGTAAGACGCAACCGATCGTTCGCAATACAAGCTCGGACGCAGTGCCAAATGGGCCGCCCTTACTCGCTTGATCCGTGCAACCGCTACGGCTGGTAAACTTTATCAACAGAACTGTTCGTCGCTGGCACATCGGTGTTCCTGACCAACGTGTCGGGAGCGGCGGAGAGACGAAGCTGCTTCCCTAAGACACCGACACGATCCGCAAGTGACGCCAGCTGTGCTGCCGAATCGTGATCTGGCCGCGAAAACAATAGCGATGAGATCGAATCAATCTTGTCGAGCACTTCTGTGATCAGCGTCGACACCAAAGAATCTTGCAGCTCCTTCAATCTTGCTATTGCCGCGAGAACGCGTCCAGCGGCTGCTCGAGCAAACTCATGCGACGTTGCGTTTGCTCGATTGCGAAGGCTGATCTCAATGTCGACCAGTTGTCCGACCACGAACATCAATCGCTTGCGGTCGCTTGCGTTTTTCGGTTTCGTGCCATCGCCCAAGTGATCGTGCATCCACAAAGTTGGGGCTTCCGAATTGTGATTTTGATTGAGATGGAAGTTATGACGCACTCCGCGTTGCAACCACTCGACCCATTCGAAATCAAACCGCCCAACTTTGTGTCCACCGTGCGAAACGACGCGTTCGTTGGAAACGACGTGGCATTGATAACATGCCTTCGCGAGTTCGTAGACATCATTCGTGCGATTCATGCCTGCCTGTTGAAGGCGATGCGTCCGGCGACTGCGGTATTCCGATGATTCGTGTTTGCGTCTCGCTCCCGCAGGCCCGTAAACCGAATGGATGTTCAGCCATCCGCTTTGTCCACCGGCGGCGTTGTGACACGATTCACACGAAACTCCTGCCAGAACGTTTGGCTGACCATGCCGATCGACTTGAGGGGTCGCGTGACATGTGATGCAAACGGAACGTGTGGCGAGATCGCCGGGGGCGATGCCAAGACGCTGAGCGTAAAGGAAAGAATTCGGATTGGTTCGCAGTTCGTCGAATGCTTCCTGACCGTGCGCTGACCGCATCCAAGTATCGTATTCAGCTTGGTGGCAGCGGACGCAAACCTTGTGTCCAGCAACTTTGGCAGGATCAGGATGCTTCTCGCCTTCATGCGATTGTGCAACGAACGTTGCGTTCGCAGAATTGCTCGGAGGTCCACTGTCCAACAAATAGGGCATGGAATTTGGGAGCAGCGATTCGAGTTTGCACAGGTCGGCGTTTTCGTACTTCATCGAAAACTTTTCCGCGATTTGCGAGACGCTCACTGAGGCCGTCACAAAAGCCAAGCGATTGGTAGGATCCGCCGAAAACAGTTTGGGATACACGGAATCGACTTCGTTCAACGCGGATTCGATCTCGGGAAGAGGTTCAAGCTCCTGAATGCGAGTCAGCACTTGATGTGCAGATGCGATTCGCGTGGCTGAAGAAGTTGCGAATTCGCGAGTCTTGGACTTACTGCGATTGTGCAGGCTGACTTCCAAATCGACAAGTTGGCCAACAATAAATTTGACGCAGGCCATGTTCTTGTCACGGGCTTCGTTCGGATCGCGAGCAGTTAATTCGCTTGGATGCTGAAGATCACGCCCAAACCAGGACAAGTATTCAAAGCCGATACTGCCGACTGGGTGTCCGGCGTTCACGACCTCTTCGTCCGCGACAGTGTGACATTCGAAGCAGGCTTTCATAATCCCATAAACATTTTTGGGGTGACGCATGCCTCGTTGCTCTAAATAAGAAACGCGTTGGATCACGGCGTCGTGCTCGCTGTCGACTGGTCCACATTCGACGCTGGCCGGATCGCTGTGCAGATCGAGCCATCCTTCGTCGAGCCCTTGATTCCCTGCCGCGCCGTGGCACGATTCGCAGGAAACGCCATTGAGAGAAAGAACATGGCTATTCTGGGACTGCCGAGTATCGTGGCACTTCGCGCAGTTTTCTACAGAGTGCCCAGCGTCATTTAGTGAAAGCGTGTCAAGGATCTTTTTCGCTTTCGGATTGAATGACCGACTTCGCTGGTCGATCATTGCATTCGGCTTGATGGCGTGTGGGGATGTTTGCCATGTCGTCAATTCCGCTTGATGGCATTCTCCACACGCTTCATGGCCAACAAGCTTCGCCTCCGTGGAGTCGGCTCCTTGGCAGAACTGAGCAACGCAGCAAACAAGAAGAATGACTCGCGCATTGCGGCGGCTCAAAAAACGAAACTCGTTGTCGATCCACGCATGACAAGCTTCCAAAATGTCGTGGCAACGCATGCTTCTATTCACGATGAGGAAGTCCAGCGAGAGACAGAATTCGAGCAGTCGACAAAAGTCTCATCTTAGCCACGACGGAATACTTTGCGACTAAAATGAGCGGAAAGATGTGTCAAGATTTCGAAATGCGATTTCGGAATCTAATCGACATTCCCAGCGAGTCGCAAGTTTGCCGGCAACGATTCGACGGACTGAAAGTGCATCGTACTGGTAAGAGAGCAATCGCGTCCTGCGGCTCACCAAAACACAACGATCGTCAATGCAATTCCCGCGCCAGCAACCAGTGCTCCTAATAGGAACGGAATCGTAGTGGATTCTATGGCGGTATCAGGGGTCGCGATCGAAATCTGTGACCGACTTTCGGCGAGCCAACCGCTTTCGTCCGTCTCGTGAAGTGTGTTGCTTTTTTCCCACCCAAGTACACAAGATACCGCGATCATCGTTCCGGCGGTCAGCAGCATGCTAATCATCGAGACTGCATACGTGTTGGCAAAAGGCGGTCGAAGAATCGCAACACCAAACCGTTCAGCGATGCTACCGCTGATCAAGAACAGCACGCCATACGTGACGCCAACAAGCATCCCAATGACAGCGCTTTTTCGGTGCACGCGAGTTAACGCTCCCAACAGATATACCGTCAGTAACGGAACGACAAAGGCGCCGACGATGTCCAAGAAGAAAAGTAGCATGCCGTCTCCGTGCAGGAACGGAACGTAGACGAACGAACCAAAGATGATCACGGGCGTCAGCCAACGACCAACTTGCAAGTAATGTGCTTCTTCGCGGTTCTGAACGAAAAGTCGAGCGTAAACGTCTCGCGTAAGTAGCGCCGACAGTGTAGATCCGATCGAATCGTACGTAGAAAACGAAGCGGCGATGATGCCGGCAACGACGATTCCTTTCAGCCCCGCTGATGTGTAGTCTCGAACAATATTGGGAAACACTTGATCGACTTCGGCCCCTTCCAAGTTGTAAATCGCGCGGCCCATGATGCCAATGAACAGATTCGCAAATGTAATCAAGAGCATCACTCCGCCCGCGACGACGACCGACATTTTTAGGTCCCATTCACTGCGTGAGCCAAGCATCCGCATCACCTGCGTGTGGTTCACGACCGAATAAGCCATTCCCGCGATTGCAAAGTAGACGCAGACAACCCAAGCGGGCGTCGTCGTTCGAATACTGTTCGTCTGCGGATCAAATGTGCCACCAAGTTTCTTCAAAGCAGCCGCAGCGTCTTCTGATTTGCCACTCAAACTCAGTTCGTCAGTTTGCGACACACCGACGTGCAGCACTCGATCGGCCAAACCGTGTTCTCGTTCGTTCAGCTGGCGTTCGACGCCAGCCCATCCGCCGACTTGTTGGTAGACCACGAAAAACAGCAGGAAGCTGGCTGCCAACATGATGAAGGATTGCATCGCGTCGGTGATGGCAACCGAACGAAGACCGCCAATCACAGTGTAAAACGTCGCGATGATCGCAACAACGACGACGGCAGACGCGGCAAATGCTGGAGTCCAATCGGCAACGACTTCCAGCGTCAAGTAGACGGTCTTGCCAATGATCGCCATGACGACCGTACGGTAGATCACCTGAATGAACGCACTGATCATCCTGGCTGCTGGTGTAAACCGAGCTTCAAGATACTCCGCGTTCGTGTACATGCCTTCGCGGTACATTCGAATCGCGATGAACTGCGACATGAAGAACCAACCGGTGATTACACCGATCCAGTTGATCGCGAACAGGCTGAGCCCAAAGTTGTACGCGCCACCGCTGTCGGCGACCAGGTCGCTCGCATCGATTGCTGTCGCATACATCGACAAGCCGACGATCCACCATGGAAGGCTGCGCCGAGCCAAAAACCAATCGCTGCTTGTCTTGGTGTCTCGCCCATAGAAAACGGCGAACAAAATGATGGAGCCGTTCAGCGCGACCACGAGCAGCCAGTCGATGAAGCTCATGCGTTGCCTTATGGAGTTTAAGTGTGATTGAAACGAACGACGGTCCGGTGAAAACGACAGTCCGGTGAATCGGTTTAACTCTAAAAGATTCTATCGTTCACGGTAACACCCAGCCCAGGTGCTGCGGTTAGCGTGACGGTTCCGTTTTTCGGCACAGGTTCGCCGTGAAAGATCGGTTCGATTTCAACATTTGGGAGCTCGTCCCAACACGGAAGCGGGAAGTACTCGATCATCGGAACAATGGGAAAAGCCAGCGCTAGATGGATGTGGGTAATCCCGTACGCGTGCGGAATCAAAGTGATCCCTGCCGCGGCGGCCTGAGCGGCGATCTTGCGAGCTTCCGTGAATCCGCCACAACGCCGAAGATCGGGTTGAATGATGTCCATTGCCTGCTTGTCGATGATGTTCTTGAAACCGAATCGCGTGTATTCGTGTTCGCCGCCCGAAATCGGAATGTTGGTCTCCTGGCGTAGCTGTGCATAACTGTCCAAATCATCCGGAATGAACGCTTCTTCTAACCAAGCAAGATTGTACTTTTCGAGCCTGCGGCACATCTTCTTTGCATAGAGAAAATCCCAGCCCATGTACGCATCGGCCATGATCTCGATGTCGTCGCCAACTGCGTTGCGCACGCAAGCCACTTGCTCTTCGTTGGCTCTCATTCCGTCAACGCCGTTCCCTGGCCCGAACGGAAAACGCATCTTCATCGCCTTGTATCCTTCTTCGACGTACGCTTTCGCTTCCGCGGCGACCTTGTGTGCACCGACGGGATGAAGAGCCGAAGCGTAAACCGGTATTGAATCCTTCACGGGCCCACCGAGCAATTCGTACACTGGCTTGTCGGCAGCTTTTCCCAAAATATCCCACAGTGCAATGTCGATCGCGCTGATGGCTTGCAGCACAGATCCCTTGCGGCCGTACGGAAGCGTCGCTCGAAAGAGTCGATCCCAAAGGCCTTCGACGTCACTTGCGCTTTGGCCAACAAGCAGTCTCTGCAGATGGTTTTCGATGACCGGCGCAGTTGCTCGGCACCCATCTTCGCACCAGCCGTGTCCAACGATCCCGTTATCAGTTTCGATTTGAACGACCGCCATGCCAGAATCCCAAAACCAAGAACCTCGAGTCTCTTGGAACTGAGGATAAATATCGAGCGGAGTTACCAACGGAAGCGTCTTTTCGCGTTCGGCCAAGTGGCCCCAAATAGATCGGTCGGCGTGGCGGACGGATACTCTGCTTATCTTCATATGGACAAAACTCAAACAATTTGACGGACGAACTAACGAACTAGTCGTAGATAGTCTAGCCGCTGCAAGATTCGTCTGCACTTAGTGAGGATCATGCAGGCTCGCCAGAGAGGAGCGTCGCAAGAACTGAGCAGAATGGAAAAAAGTTGCCGACGATCCAGGAGTTAACTCTTGCGCGGGTCCTGGCCTCAACCTGTTCCGGGCGGGAGAAAGTGCATAGAAGCAGATCTACCGTCGGCAACAATCAAGATAACGCGAACGCATTTCGAAATTCAACTCAACATTAATTGCCCGATTACAGTGTGCGGATGCCAAATCAGATATTCTCTGTTTCTAAACAATTGCTTGATGAACTTAACGATGGCCAATTGACAACTGGCTAATTTTTCGATGCGCTGGAAAGAATTACTGTCGTCTGGAACTGCGTTTTTGTTGTTGCTTGCTATCGCTTTCATGGCATTCAACTGGCTTGTGCCGCATCTGATTCTGTGGATGCGAGTTCCCAATGCGATCAGCGGCGTCTATCGATTTTTGCATTACGCCGGAGCACTCGTCGGCGAAGGTTGCGTAATCGTTATCTTCGCGAGTCTCTACTGGCGACATTGGCTTATCGGTTTTCTAGCTGGCGTTGTCGTTTTTGCGGCGATTGTGTTCGGATCGATGGCTGCTGGTGAAATGTTCGCGGAGGTCGATTCGTTTCGAGCCGCAACAGCCTTGCCTGCAGTCACGCTTGCCGTATCGCTTCCGTTGCTTCTGATTCGGATCGTGCGCGGGTGGCAGTTGGTGTTGCCCGGCCAGACGTCCGCAGCGCGAGAATCCGTTGGCGTCCGAGATTTGCTGATCGGAATGGCCGTCATCGCCGGAACGTTTGCGATAATGAGGCTTCCGTTTGCTCATGAAAACAACTGGGACGATCTGGCATTCGCCGCGTTGCTTCTTGTCGCTGTCGCTGTGTCCGGATCGATAGTTCCTCTGGCTGCTTGGTTCGCGCTAT
>JAGQPC010000004.1 GCA_020426925.1 Planctomycetales bacterium
CTGGAGCGTGATTGACGTGTTGTCCGCCGCAACCGCAGTCACACTGAATTCGCCAAGGTAAGCTGTCGGAACTCGGATCGCCCCATTTTGGTCGTTTTGCAAAAGCTCGGACTCTGCCCCGAATAGCGCTGCCTGCTGCTCAGCCGGTAAAGCTGCAACCGGTGTGTTTCGGAACGCAAAGACAACGGCACCAACATCCAATCCCAGAGGACCAGGGCCTGCGGGAGTTGCGTCCGGGTTTTCTTCTCCCGCTGGCTCTTCTTCCGTTTCGCCCGAACCAGAGACCGATGCCGCAGGATTTCCCCATTGAGACGTATTTAGAGTGATGCTTTTCTTTCCGTCGACTTCGTCGAGCGCAGCCAGGCCAATATTGCGCCAGACACGCCCTCGGCTGAGCAACGCTCGCTTTACGTCACCCTCGAGCGCCATCATGGACGGCACAGCGTCTTCGCCACCTAATGGATCGCCATTTACCAGCAGATCCTTGCGTTGCTCTTCTCGTTCAACGTTCTTCACAGCGTCAGCATGCTGCTTGCGAAACTTCATTTGAGTCTTCAGATTTGCAGCGGCGAGATACGCGAAGAGAATGGAACTAAAGAAGACACCGGTTAGCAACACAACATGCCAGACGTGCCAAGTTCTCGCTGCAAAATAGGCAAGAACAAGGTACCCAATTACTAAACCGACTAAGACGATTACCATCGAGGCACCGCTTCTGCTCGTTCCGAAAGAAAAATTGCCGCTAATCTGAAATGGTGTCGCGATGGAATGCTTTCACGACCTCTGCAGAAAAAACTGCATCCAGACTCGCCATGATAAATTAGGGGCTCTGGAGCGTCAAGCATTACAAGCAAGTTTGATCGGTCGCAAGATGCTCTGTAGCAATAACTTAGGACGTAACAAGCTGCAAAAAGCAATTCTCAACCGATGGCGTAACTCCTACGATCGGCTCGAACGTCGCAGTCGGACGACCGGCACTCAATGCTGTTAAGAAGATGATACCGATCTCAGCCGCCGCGATGTTTCTCCTTCGCATAACCGCGTAAAATTCGGAAGCTGTTGATCGAACGCCGCTAAGGATTCTTGCAGTCGTGGATTGGGGCGGGATGGCCGTAGAGATATCCCTGCCCTAATTGGAAGCCCATCTGCTGGAGCGTCTCGTGGTCTTCTTGTGACTCGACGCCTTCTGCAAGCGGAGCAATCCCGAGTTCAATCACCATACGAACAAGCATATCCAACACTTGCTGTCGACGTGGCGAAGCATTGTAGATTCCCTGAACGAGTTGCATATCAAACTTGAGGTAATCGGGACTCGCTTCACTGAGTTCAATTAGCCTTGCTTGACCTTGGCCAAAGTCATCAAAAGCCAATTCCATATCAAGCTCAGTCAGAACACTCCGCAGCGCCTGCAAAGCGGTGGGACTTGTCACTGCCGCTTCATGGATTTCGAGTGTAATCTTGCGAGTTGGATGCAGCTTGCGAACTGCGCGGAGCGACTCATCCAGTCCTGGTTCCACTAACTCTATGGGATGCGTGTTCACAAACAGATTCGTGTTTTCGGCGAGCTTGCATGCTTCCTCGAGCCCACGGTTGCGGAAGATCCTGCTCAGTTCGCCTTCCAAATTCAGTTGCGAGGCAGTCGCGAACATCTCGCCCGGAGTTTTCAGGCCAAACAGTCGACTGCGGCCGAGCACTTCGTATCCCATCATCGACAGATCATCGATATTGACGATCGGCTGGTAGAACGGAACGACCGCTCGTTCGCTAATCAATCGATCGAACTGAACCATCGCTAGTGCACGGTCACAAGCATCCTGCTGAATCGTGCCACCTTCGACTTGCTCGTCTTCGTCTCGCCCAACGCGGAAAACAACTGTGGCAAATTGAAGAATGTCACCTTCGGACACTAACGATTCGTCGGTAACTCGCTCGCCGTTGAGATACGTGCCATTAGTGCTGTTTAGATCGCGAACGAAAAGCTGTCCGTCACGCTCGTATATCAGCGCATGCTCTTTTGAGACAGAATTGCACGGAAGCGACAGGTCGAGATTTGCACTTCGGCCGACCGTAAACGGCATCGCCCGAATTGGCACGTGGCGCACCGGTTCGGATTCGCCAATCTGACCGGCGAAGAACCAAACGGACGCATTGAGCGCTAATCCTGCTTCGCTTCTCATCTACTACTTAACCTATTTGTGTATCTGCACGGTGACTGATCGCAGCACGGTACCTAACGGTACTTCAAAACTAAACGCTGTGCCGAATCGATAAATAATTTGCTTCGGATTTCATCGTGGTCACTGATTTCAATCTAAGCTTTGCTAACTACGCTCGCGGATGAACTCAAACGTCCGCTTGTAGCGATTAATTCATCTGGCAAGTCTACAATGAGTGAATCGATAGCCGAGTCAAAGGAAGGTCTCCTAGCAGCCATCTTGGCCGAGGAGAGCTACGTACCAACCGAACCCAATTCGCTCAGCGATCTGGGATTGCCTGTTTCCATTATCGAGGAATTGATATGCAAGCGAATGCAGCTCGTTGGCATGACGACGGGACGCAAGCTGGCTGAGCAACTGTGCCTGCCGTTTCGTTTGCTGGAAAGCGTGTATCAGACATTGCGTGGTCGGCAAATCATGGTCCATACGGGCTCCGCGCCTTTCAATGATTACACGTACACACTGACCGAGCACGGTCGCGAGCGTGCGCAAGCAGCATTCGACGCCTGCGCGTACTCAGGGCCAGCGCCGGTCCCGTTAATGGATTATGTACTGTCCGTTGAAGCTCAGTCGATCCGTGGCGAAACACCGAAGCGAGACGATCTGCGAGCTGCTTTTCGAGGAATTTCGGTCGACGAAGAGCTGTTCGCAACATTGGGACCTGCGGTAAATTCCGGAGCAGGGCTATTTTTGTACGGTGAACCCGGCAACGGGAAAACGACTCTGGCCAAACGAGTGACAATGTGCTTTGGCCAGAAGATATGGATCCCACATGCGCTTTACGAAGATGGCCAAATCATCAAGCTCTACGACGCCGCATATCATGAAGCGGATACGACGGACGAAGACAGTCTCATCAAGGCGTCGGCGTTTGACACTCGGTGGGTGAAGATACGTCGTCCCACCGTTGTGGTTGGTGGTGAGTTAACGCTCGACAATTTGGAAATTGGGCACAACACGGTCGCCAATGTGAGTGAAGCGTCGCTGCAGATGAAGAGCAACTGCGGCTGCTTGTTGATCGACGACTTTGGACGTCAACGCGTCGATCCTCTCGAATTGCTCAATCGTTGGATTGTGCCGTTGGAGAGTCGCGTCGATTACTTGACGCTCGCCACAGGTAAGAAAATCCAGGTTCCGTTCGAGCAGTTGATTATCTTCTCCACGAACCTAGAGCCCAAGGACTTAGTGGATGACGCATTCCTGCGAAGGATTCCCTACAAGATCGAAGTCGCGGATCCCAAGGCCGACGAATTCCACAGGTTGTTTCAACTGACCGCGGCACAAATGAAATGCAAGTACGATCGAGACGCCGTCGAGTATTTGCTGCAGCGCCATTATTACCCGTACAATCGCAGTTTGCGACGTTGTCACCCGCGAGATTTAATGAATCAGATTCGCAACTATTGCGTCTACAACGACCAACCGGTCACTATGCAACGGCAACTATTTGATATAGTTGTCAGTAGCTACTTCACGGCCGTGCTGCCCAACAAGCCTCCAGTCACCGCAGCCACGCCTAGAGCAAGGAAACAGCCCGTGTCAGGCCAGCAGCCACAGCAGACACGTCCTCCGCAGCCGCCTTCCTGCACAATTCCCACTCCGATTTCCGGGCCGTCCCCAGACGTAACCAGTCCCGTTCCGATTAATCCGGTCCCCGGCAATCCAGCGGGCCACAGTAGCTAGATTTCGGTTTTCCGTCAGGATTCCGCCGAGTTCAGAATGCTACGCTTTGAGGGGAATTGCATCGAAACATAGAACTGGCGAGATAATGCTTTGTCAAGCTTAGCGGAAGATCAGGAAGTCCTTGGATACAAGCTGCGCAAGCGAATCGGCCAAGGTGGATACGGCGAAGTGTGGTCCGCCGAAGCTCCCGGTGGAATTCTCAAAGCCGTCAAGCTTGTGTACGGTTTTCATGACGAAGACCGAGCTATTCGAGAGCAAAAGTCTCTCGCTCGCGTCAAAGATCTCCGCCATCCATTTCTACTTTCTCTGGAACGAATTGAAGTCTGTTACGGACGACTGATTGTCGTTACGGAATTGGCGGACATGAGCCTGAAGGATCGGTTCGAAGACTATCGCCGTAAGGGAAATTCTGGCATCCCACGCAATGAGCTTCTTGGTTATCTCAAGGACGCGGCCGATGCATTGGACTACATGCACGATGCATGGTCGCTTCAACACCTGGATGTGAAGCCCGAAAACTTTCTAATTGTCGGTGGGCATGTGAAGGTCGCAGACTTCGGATTGGTCAAGGAACTCGAAGATGTACAGCAATCATTCATGGGTGGCCTAACGCCGCTGTATGCCTCGCCCGAACTCTTCGATGGCACACCGACGCGATTCAGCGATCAATACAGTCTCGCGATCGTCTATCACGAGATGCTCACGGGAGACC
>JAGQPC010000058.1 GCA_020426925.1 Planctomycetales bacterium
GAGGTTGAAGGTGTCATTTTCAATTCCGCATCCATTTAGCAAAGTGCCCGCCACCCAATCATCCGAAATTCCCAAGAAACAAGGACTTGCGGAAAGAAACATCGCAAGATGCTGTCGCGGGAGATCAGGATCCCTGAGACTGGGATGACATGGATTTAGGAAACGATTTTGACAGTGATCCTACCATTGTTGGCAAGGTTAATAACAAGCTTCTCGTAGTTCAGGAGAAGTCCTTCTATAGCATCGAGGGCGCAAACGCAAAACTTCTCAGTACTTTCGATGTCTTCGACCTCAGTCCGTCTGTTTATGAAGCCGACGGATTCGCTTTTGTCGAAAACTACGATGTGCTATATGTAACCGACGGAGAAACGCTTACACCTTTAAACTTCACAATGAGTTTCGCCACGACTACGCCTGTGTCCGCAGGTGAGTACCTGTATCACACTGACGGTGCGTACAAGCTGTTCCGCATTAATGGCCAAACTGGAGTGAACGAGCTCGTTGTTGACTTCACCACGCTTACCGCTGCGAAGCCTTCAAGCTGGATTAATCTACTGACGCGATTTCGCGATGGAGTCGCTTTTGCTGCGGACGATGGCTTAGCAGGTCAGGAACTATGGATGACTGATGGAACTCTTGATGGAACAGGAATGGTCATCGACCTTACGCCTGGTTTTCGAAATGGCACAAGGTTCGACGAGTTCTGCACAGGGAACCCTGGCCTTGTCCCTAGCGAAGATGGAGAGTTTCTCTACTTCTCTGCTGCTCCAACCACGAACGGGTGTGCAGACAGTACGTACCGAACCGATGGGACAGCAGAAGGAACCGAGAAAGTCTACGACTGGTACGTGGAACAGTTCATACCAGTAGAGGACGTGATGTACATGTGGAGCTTGTCAAAAACCTTGGCAGTTGATGCAAAAGGTGCTCTTGAGACCATTTATGATTTCTTACCCGGTCAGTTTATCGCTCCGTCCTTCGCAGCGGTTAATGATGGTGTCTACCTCTACGAAGTAGACACCACGTTTTTCGGAACAGACGTAGTTGGGAAAACCGACGGCACACGAGCCGGGACTTCATTCACTATCGACATGCCGAAGGGCATGGTTCATGATTTGTTCCGTGACCATGCAGTACTGGATGGTGAGGTGTACTTCGCATTTTCGCTTGAAGAATTTGACCCAGCAAATCCGTCACCTGATACAGGATGTGAGCTCTGGAAAATCGATAAGGACGGAAACGTTGTTGTCGTTTCTGGTGACCTCACGCACCCAGACGAAACTAATGACTCGCTAACATGCCCACAAACGTTCACAACCGTTAATGGAAACCTTTACTTTACAAAAAACAACTTTTTTAACGGACGCGAACTGTGGGTGATTGAAGGACAAAGCAGTGAGCGAGTGCCTGGTGATTCGACCCTCGACGGAATCTTCAATTCGAGCGACTTGGTTCAAGTATTCCAACGCGGGAAATATGAATCCGGGGAGACTGCGTCTTGGGAAGATGGCGATTGGGACGGAGATGGCCTATTCGGGACATCTGACCTCGTTGTAGCGTTTAAAGCAGGAAGCTATCAAGCGACTGTGGAAGCCAGATTAGATGACTTTGCGTCGGCGATCGACGCAATCTTCGAAGCAAGCAGATCACAAGAAAGTAAAGCGCAGCAGATCGGGGACTTCCACCGTTTAGATAAAAACGATTGCGATAATAAAGGGACATTCTGGTTTTTGTGAGTCCGATCAGCCGCAGGCAAACTTGTTCTTTATTTAGTCCGCGCTTGACTCTCACAAGCGGCACGGGTTCTGTTCAGATCATTCCGTTGGCGGGCGTCAAATCAGGACGCTCGAAGAACCAAGTACGACGATAAAGGGACATTCTGGTTTTTGTGTGAATCCCATCAGCAGAACGCAAACACGGTTTCGAGTGAGTCTGCGTTTTACTCAAACCAGCTACACGGGTGCTGTTCGCTGACAGGCGTCAAATCAGAAATGCTCGAAGAAGCAAGCCAAGACGGCTAAGTGGCGTAAGCTTCTAGCTTGCGAAGGAGTGGAGTCACGCAGGAACGCAAGCTGGAAGCTTACGCCACTTTTTTACTCGTCTGCAACGAAGTAGAAAGCGTCTGTTTCGAAACGACGTCGTCTTGGTCGTCGTCGCGTTCCGAGGAAGAATGCGATCGATGCCGAACTGACGACGGTTGAGGCACTTGTCGATGAGTCCGTCTGTCGTGCTGGCGGAGCTTCAGTGGTCGTTCGGTCCAGTGGAAGCATAACCGGTTCGGATACCGAATCGTCGGATTCAGGATCGGCGCCGATGATGAAGTCTGCGTCGTCGTCAATGACTTCAAACGCTTGAGACGTCCCGATGATCACGTCGACGATTTGATATTGTTCGCGAGTTGGCTCCGCAGGCGCACTTTCGTCGCGTTGAGGAATCTGCTGTTCCACTTCTTGCGACTCTGGTTCGTCAACTGTGTCAACAATCAGTCCGCCGAATTGTTCAATGAACTCTGCTTCTGCGTCTGGCGAGAGTAGCGTTGTATCGGGCGAATCGCCTTCGGTCGATTCGACCAAATCCTCGTCGTCCGTCAGGGCTTCATCCGAGTCGTTCACCGAATAATGCTGAAGCGTGGTTAGTGATTCATCCGAATCATCGGCAAGGCTCTGCGTCATCGCATTCGATTCGTACTTCGATCTTGACACTGTCGAATTGAGCTGTTCAGCAAATTGAAGCTGGATGTATCCGCCATTCTGTTGTTCGAACTGACTGTTAGCGTCACGGACAGGAAGCTGATGTGCGTCGTTAGACGAACCGTTGTACAAGTTTTCTAGGTAAACTCCTAGCGGCAAGACGGCCGGCGGTGGCGGCGCAGGATTACTCGCTGCCGGTTCTGGCGTATTCACGACTGGCTCAATCGCTGGTGGCGATGACGGAACTGGTGGAGCACTCGCATCGAATGGGTTTTCACCCTCTGGCGCGTCCTCTTCGAAATAGTCGTCAACGAAATCGATCGACTCGAAGTCACTTGCGTCGTCGGTGTTTACTGCGTCGGAATCGTCGGGAGTATCTGCAGTTTGAGTGTCGTCTGTCAGTTCAGATGACACTTCTGTGCGAGCCTGGCTGGCAAAGTAGCCAACGGAGCACGGCAGCTTGGCGCAATCATCGATGGACGAGGCGATGTCGGTGAATGACGACGCAGCATCATCTAGACTGACAAACGGATCCATCGCGGAAAGCATCTGTCGAAATTCGAGTTGTTCGACGACCAATGCTCGCCGATTACTTCTTGTCAATTTCACATGTTGCATCGTTCTCAGTTTCATCATTCACCTGCCGCCCCACCTTCAGTTCGTTTCTCCGCCAAGGCAAATGTTCGCATTTGAGGGTTTCGGCGAAACGTGTTTAGGACGACATCTGTTGTCACATCTTGGGGGCGCCACCCGGCATTTTTTGCAAGCACGATTGTATTGACCGCGTCGCGTTCCATCCTCTTTTTGTGTTTTTCTGTCGCCTTTTTGTAAGCCATCGTTAACTCAACAGCAACCGCGTGGAGTTGAATTGGATCGTTTGGCCACAGGTCGCGTCGTCTCAGCGAAACACGAGATGCATCCCAAGCTCGGTTCATGCCGATTAGCAACTGTGAATAGTTGAAGTAATTCCGGCTGAGACTTTCACGGAGCTTCGCGTTGTTCGGAGACGCATTCAGTGCAGCCTCCAAGTGCTTCATGCCGCTTTGAAATTCTTGAGCCGCGTCGTCGAGCATGCCTTGTTCTCTGTGGACTAGTGCCAGGTTATTGTACGCTCCTCCCGCATAAGTAAGGAGTCGCACGTCGCCGGAAGCACCAGAGATTAACGCTTCCAGAATCTCCAGCGACTCTTGGTACGACGATTCAGCTTGTTCAGGTCGATTCAACTTTGTGGAAACGTGCCCAAGATTATTGAGCGTAACGGCGAGGTCCGTTTGATAGTTCAGCGCGAACGGTTCATTTTCTACCAATTGGCGCTGAAGGTTGGCCGCTCTGTCCAATTCGTCATTTGCAGAAGCCAGTTCGTCATGGGCGATATAATCGCTGGCAAGATTGCTGTATGCGGCAGCCAGCAACGCACGGTGTTCATCTAACGGATGTTCCTGAACAAGGCGCGAGCGAGTCGTAACCGCGTCGCGTATGTACTGGCGTGCCAGATCCGCGTGTGAATTGCGATAAACCTGCCACAGGTTGTTTTGCAACGCCGATTTAACTTTTAGGTCGGCCGCGTCTGTTTGTTCATTATGCGAGATGACTGACAAACCTCGCTTGTAGGTGTCAGCCGCTTCCGAGACCTTACTCTGCTCGGCCAGCAACAATCCATGATTGTTGTAAGTCTCTGCGGCGGCTGTGTTGACCTGCGAATTGTCTTCTGAATGAACATCAGCGATGGAGATTGCTTTTGTGTACGCCTCGTCAGCTTGACTCAGTCGGTTTAACCGTTGCTGAACGGAACCGACATTGTTCAGACAACGAATGTAGTCGACGAGCAACTGTTCGTCTTCTTCAACTAGCTGATCCAAAGCTACCGCTGCGGATTCGTATCCGGCGAGCGCCTGTTCAAAGTTGCCCATCATGCGATGGATTCCAGCAATTTTCGTCTTTGCGATGACGATGTCTTTTTGGATGTGCTCGGAAGCTCCAGCTACCTGAATGATCTGCTGATAGTATTCCAGCGAACGCTTCAGGAGTCGTTCTCTAGCGTGGAGATTCCCGGCTTGAGGTGCGAGCAGGCGGTCAACGTCTTCTACGAATTCTTCCACCGCGTCTTGAGCTAACGTGAGCGTTTGCTGCGAATGATTGAGTGCCAGCTGCTTTGCGTCGGATTCGGACTTCAGCAGCCGGTTGCTCGTCAACAGACCGGCAACCGCGAGTGCCAAAACGCCAGCCGTTGTCATGACCGCCAGCTGATGGCGGCGAGCCCACTTCGTCAGTTTTTGCGATAGTCGAGGTCGCTTCGCCCGAGTCGGTTTGCCTTCCAAGAACCTGCGGAGGTCGTCTGCGAATTGCGCGGCCGAATCGTATCGGTCCTCGCGTGCAACCGACATCGCTTTCAAGATAACGTTTTCCAAATCGACCGGAATTCGAGAATTACACGATCGGGGTCGAGTAAACAGACCGAGCTCGATCTGTTGCAAAACTGCGTGCTGTGCGCCACCTTCAAACGGCCGCATCAATGTTAGAAGCTCGTAAAGCGTCACGCCTAACGAATAAACGTCGGATCGTTCATCGACCAGTGCGTTTCTGCCGGCCGCTTGTTCAGGACTCATGTAGTGCAGAGTGCCAAGGATTTCACCTGATCGCGTTACGCTGTGGTCCGTTTGAAACCGAGCCAAGCCGAAATCAGTGATCCAGATCTTGCCCGATTCGTCCAGCATTAGGTTGGACGGCTTCACGTCACGGTGGATGACTCCATACTGATGAGCAGCATGGAGTCCTTCAGCCGCCTGAACGATTAGGCTGACAACCGATTCGATATAGCGAGTCGACCGCACACGATTGGAGCTTAGTTCCGATCCGGCAGAATTTACATGCGGTCTGACTTCGATGTGAGTCTCTTGAGATGTCGGACTGTATTCCCGAGTTTCATCGCAGCGGACTCCGTTTGCCATGTCGATGGCAGTGCGGGACCATCCCGATTTGTCGTGTGACCCGTACAGACTTTCTGTGTTGGTTGGCGAGTTCGGATCGTTTGAACGCATGTCGTGAATAACTTGCTGCAATGATCGACCATTGATCAACTGCATCGCGTAAAAATGCACTCCGCGGTCAGAACCGACACCGTGTATCGGTACGATATTCGGATGGTGCAGTTGCGCCGCGGCTCGCGCCTCATTCTCAAAACGCGAAATCTGTTTCTCGTCCAGCATCGCTGCAAACGGCAATACTTTCAGAGCGACGAATCGGTCCAGTGACAACTGGCGAGCTTCATACACGACTCCCATACCGCCTCGGCCGACTTCTCGAATCAATTCGAAATCGCCGAGGCGTTTGGCCATCGGAACGCCATCGGTTGAAGCAGCTCGCTTGGACTGCAACTCGGCCCCATCCTGCTGGAGAATAGCAAGACCCGTTAGATATTCGTCGAGCGCGTCCGCAAGTTCTGGATTTGCCGCCTTGATTTGCGCGATGTCGATTGGCACGCCTTGTTCAAGGCTGACTAGGTAATCGTCCAGAATGTCAGCAAGTCGTTCTTGCAAATCAGTTGGTAGCGAATCGCAAATATCGCTGCCGCTATCGAGCGACCGATCGGAGTGCGCACCGCGACCGTGGTCCAGAAATGTCTGGCGTATCGTTGAGCCGTTCCGCGGATGGCCACCGGCGGTCGTCATACATTTGCGCCTTGTTCTTCGTATGTCTCGCGCAGCTTCTTGATCGCTCGCATCCACAGCATCTTTGCAGCGGGGATCGTGCGATCCATGCGAGCAGCGACCTCCTTGAACGGCAGCGATTGCAAATTCCGCAGGACCAGCACTTCGCGGTGCTCCGGCGAAAGACGACTCATTTGGTTTGCCAGATCGATTGCACGTTCGTGCTGTTCAAATTTGGCACTAGGAGAATCTTCTCGACCGGCAAAGGCAAGTCCTAGCTGAATCGTGGAACGTTCGACCGCAGCATTCAGCCGTTCAATCGAAACTTCACGCCGCACGTCTCGCTTCTCGGCGAGCACATGCATCTCGATCGCGCGAGCCATATTGTTTACAAGAATTCGGCGAAGCCAGCTGATGAATTCGGGTTCGGACGACCCTCGAAACTGATGAAAGTCGCGATGAGCTTCCATCATCGTTTCTTGAACAAGATCTGAGGCACTGACTCGACCTCGCAGTTTTCGATCCAGCTGACCAGTCGCCAGAACGCTCAGGTAATTGCGGTACAGTTCAAGCAATCCGCCAAGTTTCTGGGGATCTGCCCTACGTACCTTTTCCAGCAGATCAGTTCGGCTGAGACTAGATTCGGATCGTATGCTGGATTCGGCTTGCGAAAGCATCGTCGTTGCCCTATCAGTTGTTTGAGAAGAGGAGAAAAGATGAGGTGGCAACTCATGCACTTATGATAACGGTAATCGTTGGATTCCGATGTCAAAATGCTTCGTTTTTTTATCTGTACAGAACGCCAGATTCGCGCTTTACGAAAAATCTAGATAGACAGTTCGACGATTTGTCTTGAAACCGCAACCGTCCACCCCCAAATAGAAGTGGCTCGGCACTACGTGAATACCGAGCCACATGCCCGTTGCCAGGGGGGAGCAACGTGCAATCTCAGGGAGAGGCTCGAATTTATTCTTTTCGGCCTTACCTGTTTTGGCTGTGCGCGTCACAAAAAGGTAACGCGCCATCAATTACTTTTTTGAGCATGCCCCTCGTCCGCGGCAAACCAGAAACGCGAACAGAAGTAGTGGCAGGTTTACTGACGTCTCTGGAATTGCAAACGCATATCCCTTTCCGGTATGCAGCCCCGTGAATTGGACGGCGCCAACCAATCCAAATCCACCATCAATGGCGACGCTGTGGCCGAACTGGTCAAGAAAGAGGCGGTCGCTCGCGATTATCTTCATGAGCTGTTCACCTGAGGAAATGTCGAAGAGATACGCAGACCCTTGCAACTGCGCGTCTGTCTCGTCGTTGACCGCACCAATCAATGCAATGTTACCGCTAAGTGAAACTCCTGAACCGAAATGATCATTCGGATCAGCGTCGGCTGCCGTAAGCTTGAAACGCTCCTCGCCGGTCGTCACGTCGAACAGGTAAGCGCTTCCGGAACTCTTTTTAGCATCGTCGTCGTAACGCGAGGCCACGATTGCTGTGTTGCCTTCCAAATCCAAATACATACCGAAACGATCGCCGGTATACGCATCATGAGAATTCAGCTTGTGCAATTGCTTCTGCGTAGCGACGTCAAACAAATATGCAGATCCGGCCGACGTACCAAATTCATCGTCGTACCTCGCACCAATCAATGCCGTGCCTTGGTCGATCGAAACAGCAACGCCAAAAAGATCGCCAGGTGCTGCGTCTTCGGAAAGCAGCGTACCCAACTGCTGACCGGAAGTCACGTCGAACAAATAGGCCAGGCCACTGTTGTGCTTGTGGGCGCCGACTATTGCGGTTGTGCCATAGACGTCTACGGAAACGCCAAATTCATCACGCGTCGTGACGCTGTCGCCCACCAGCTTGTGGAGCTGCTTTCCCGTGTTCACGTCGAACAGATACGCCGCTCCTGAATCTTCGCCTTGTGCATCCGCCAGTAACGACCCTACGATGGCAATGTCGTTGTAAATCGCGACCGAGACGCCGAAACGATCACCGGGTCCAATGTCGTCGGGAACTAATCGCGCGAGCTGCTCGCCGGTCGTCACATCAAACAAGAACGCTGCTCCACTGGCCGCACCGTTATTCTGTGCGTTTGGAGCACCAAAGATACCTATGCCGCGGTGAATACCAGTCGACCAGCCAAATTCATCGCCAATCTGAGCATCGATGCTGGTAAACTGTCGAAGCTCTTCGCCTAATTCCACAGCCTGTACGCGCGCAGACAGTGCAGCAAGAATAAGCAAAATGCCGATTTGGGTGCTTCTCATGAGGACATCCATCCAGGTATTCGTGTACCGATTAAGTGTTGATTTACCAGCAATACTGTTCGTAAAAATGCATGAAAAAAGGACGTGGTCCATAACGCGAAGTGAATCGCGCTATGGACTACGCCCTATTTGTCTTCCGATTCAGTAGCTTGCTCGCTAGTCTTGCCGAGTGATTGGTACTTGCACCATGTAAAACCTGAATTGACGGACGCACTCAGATTACCGATCAAGTATGCCGGTCGCAAGTATTTCGTACGCCGTGTTAATTGGGTTACTCATCGACTCTGGCCTGCCGCCACCTTTCGATGTGATGGCTGGATCCGATAAGATCGACCTGGGTTAACGCATTCCTCGTAAAGTTTTCTTTCCATGGCTCCACCGCATCGTTGCATTGAATTACTGGCTCCAGCCAGAGACCGCGAATGTATCTCTGCAGCGATCGAAAACGGCGCGGACGCCGTCTACTTTGGTATCGACACCGGTTTCAACGCCCGAGCGCGGGCGACCAACTTTCCGCTAAGTTCGCTTCCGGAAACGATGGGACAATTGCATCTGCGTAACGTTCGTGGATACGTGACGTTGAACACGCTCGTCTTCACATCGGAGCTGTTGGAGTTTGAAGCAACCGTTCGAGCCGTTGCGGACGCCGGTGTCGATGCCGTCTTAGTTCAGGATTTGGGTGCGGCCAAACTTATCCGTGAGATTTGTCCTGATCTGTCGATTCACGCGTCCACTCAAATGTCGCTGACAAGCGCCGAGACGATCGCTGCAGTTGAGTCATTGGGAATCGATCGCGTTGTATTGGCGAGAGAACTTTCGATTGATGAAATCCGTCGCATCGCGAAAAACACAACGATGCCGCTGGAAGTGTTTGCCCACGGAGCGTTATGTGTTGCCTATTCGGGGCAATGCATGACCAGCGAATCGCTCGGCGGCCGAAGCGCGAACCGAGGCCAGTGTGCTCAAGCGTGTCGATTGCCCTATGAGCTGATCTGCGATGGCAAGGACGTCGACCTAGGCGATCAAAAGTACTTGCTTAGTCCGCAGGATTTGGCGGCGTTCGAGTTGATTCCCGAATTGATCGACGCAGGTGTGTGCTCGCTCAAAATCGAAGGTCGTCTGAAAACGCCAGAATACGTCGCGAACATTACTCGTCGTTACCGCGAAGCGATTGACATGGCACTCGCCGAACGACCGGTCGTCTTCGATCGAGAGACGATTGACGAGATGGAGCTTTCATTCTCGCGCGGATTTTCTCCCGGATGGCTGCGCGGATGCGACCACAAGATGCTCGTGCCGGCATTGAGTTCCGCGAAACGAGGCGTACTGCTGGGCGAAGTCGACCGCGTTGGCCGATCATCCGTGACGATTCGACTTAATGCGCCGCGCGGCGTCCACAATGGTGATGGCGTTGTGTTCGAAGGAAATCGCGCGTCATCCGATGAACAAGGCGGCCGCATCTATGGTGTGCGAACAGTCCGCGGTTCCGATGTTTTGATCGAACTTTCGTTCGGTCACGGAAAAATCGAATTCGATCGGCTTTATGTCGGTCAGCAAGTTTGGAAAACGGACGACCCGATTCTCACAAAGCGGCTCCGCAAATCATATCAAGCGAATCGAGCTGTCCGGCGAACGCCGGTCGCATTTCACGTGTTCGCCGCGACTGGCCGTCCGTTGCGTATTGCGGTGACGCTTCCCGACGGACGTGACGCGGCAGTGGAATCCTCGGCGCCATTGGAAAAGGCCAAAAAGCGGCCGGCGACTGTCGAGATGATTCGAACGCAGCTTGACCGGTTGGGCAATACGACGTTTGAGCTCGGTGACGTTGAGTGTGAAGTGATCGACTCGCCCATGATTCCGTTGAGCGTTTTCGGTGAATTGCGAAAAAGGCTCATTGGCAAACTTGAACAGCACCTGGTCGATCCGCCGCCAAGGACAGTCGCCGAACCTTGCGTCGTAGACAGCACACGTCAAAAGATGCGACTTGACCGCACCGCGCGTTCTACCCGTGAGACAACGCTTCACGTCCTTTGTCGGACGATGGAACAGTTGCGAATCGCCGTCGACTTTGGTGTGAAGTCTGTGATGGCGGACTTTCAAGACATCATGGACTACTGGGCAGCAGTTGCGGTTGCTCGTGAGCACAACGTGTCGCTACTGATCGCAACGCCACGGATACAGAAGCCGGGCGAGATCGGGATCTTTCGCAAAATGGCAGGATTTGAACCTGACGGAGTTCTAGTCCGCAACTTGTCGGGAATCGAGTTCTTTCACAGCGCCGGTGTGCCGATCGTTGCAGATGCCTCGCTCAACGTCGCCAATGAGCTTACCGCTGCAATGTTGCTGGAACGCGGAGTCGACCGAGTGACTGCGTCTTTCGACCTGAATCGAGACCAGCTTTCTGACCTCATCGCCGCGGCTCCAGCTCATTGGTTTGAAGTCGTGATCCACCAGCACATGCCAATGTTTCACATGGAGCATTGCGTGTTTTGTGCTGTGCTGTCGCCAGGTACGAACAAGACCAACTGTGGTCGTCCGTGCGACTTTCACCACGTAAAACTTCGGGATCGAGTTGGTGCAGAACACACTTTGTTGGCGGACGTTGGCTGTCGCAACACTTTGTTCAACGAGAAGCCTCAGAGCGCAGCTGAAATCATGCCTCAACTTCAATCGTCTGGTGTAACAGATTTCCGCATCGAGCTTTTGGACCACAACGACGCAGGTGAGATCACCACAATCATCACTCTATATCGCGAGCTTTTGTCTGGTAACCGCACCGGTCGCGAAGTCTGGACAAAGCTGAAAGCCGCAAACCGAGTCGGCGTGACTCGCGGCACTTTAGAAGAATCCCGCAATCCGTTGGCGATACTTTAGGTAAGTCGAATGCAAGCAGCAACGCATCAGTCGTGCGACCGTTATGCATATTGTCTTCCGAATTTCAGGCGATTTGCTATGAGGCAGCAGCTGGTCCAGCCGACCGAAGTTCGCAACCGGCGAAGTGCCATCTGTGCGCGTTCACGATAGGGTTCGGGCCCCCGGAACGTCTTGGCGCGGCCATACTACAACGCGGCGGTGGCAATGCGATCCAACGATGTCGTGCTAGCACGGTGATCGCTCACGGCAAGTACTTTCTATGTCATTCATCGCGGGAGTTTAAGTGATGAGTTTTCCACCTTGACCGTCAGGGGAGAGTCGCGGGAGCTTCTGGGGCTTCGTCGGGCTGATGGCCGTAGTCGAGACCGCGGCGCTGGCGATCTTCCGTACGCTTTGGCGGATCTGAAGAGCGTGCTAGCAGGATGCACTACCTTGCTTCCGTGCAACTTGGCTGTCGGGCCAGGACACGATTTTTCTCCAAGGGTCGATTGACGACTGACAAAGCGATGCCCTAATCATCGCGCGGCAAGTGAACTGAAGCGCCAGCGCGAACAGGACGATGTGGCCCTGGCCATGCGGGCCATTGCCGGACGGACTCGGCTGCCTTGCTTCCAAGAAGGAAGCTGCATGGCTTTGGCTCCGCGAACTGCGATGGTCACCGCCAGCCCAAGCCGTGGCATGCGGTACAAGAATTGCAGTACTGCACCGCCATCCTGCACAGCTGCCATACCGGCAGCCTCAGCGGTCACCCCCCGCCACTGAAGCGGCAGGCTTGCGGGATTTACCGAGCGCTGATGTACTAGCGTTAAGGGAGTGCTCGAACGTAGCACTTAGATGACCGAGAATACTCACCGGCGCCGAGCATCTGCGGAGCGAGAAGTGTCAAACTTCAAAGAGGCAAAGCCGTCTGCCAAGACAGACCGCAATAGCACTCCATCAGGCCCGAAGCACGTCATTGGAATCGGCGCTTCAGCTGGCGGTCTCGAAGCCCTAGAGTCCCTCTTCGACGGCATCCCCCCCGACACGGGCTTGGCGTTTGTTGTCGTGCAACACTTGTCGCCCGACTTCAAGAGCATGATGGATGAATTGCTAAGCCGTCACACGTCGATGGCGATCCACCGTGTCGATGACGGCATGCAAGTGGAGCCCAACTGCGTCTATCTCATTCCGCCCAAAAAGGAGATGATCATCTCCGATGGCAGATTGCTGCTGACGGATAAGGATCCTGGCGACGGACTTAGTCTTCCGATCGACACCTTTTTTCGTTCCCTCGCACAAGACTGCGAGGAATCGGCTATCGCGGTCGTGCTCTCGGGCACGGGCACGGACGGGTCGCGCGGCATACGCGACGTCAACGACGCCGGAGGACTGGTGGTTGTCCAAACCATCGACTCGGCCCAATTCGATGGAATGCCACGATCCGCAATCGACACCGGATGTGCCGAGCTAGTGCTGCCGCCCAAAGAGATTGGCCCCGCGATTGTGCGCTACGCGTCGGGCGAAGACGCTAGCGCGGTGTCCGTCGTCAGCGACGACCACATTGACCCGATGCTGCGGATATTTGACCTCTTGCGCGAGCGTTACTCGCTTGATTTCGCCTCGTATAAGACAAACACAGTCAGTCGCCGCATTCATCGTCGACTGCAGTTGATGCGTGACGAGACGCTGCAAAGCTATGTCGACCGGTTGACATCCGATGAGAAGGAACTGGAGGCCCTCTATCGTGACCTCTTAATAGGTGTTACGCAATTCTTTCGCGACACTGAAGCATTCGAGTCTCTGGCGTCACGCGTTGTGGGAGCCGTTTTCGAACGGCATCCGGACCAGGACGAGGTCCGTTGTTGGGTGGCCGCATGCGCTACCGGCGAGGAAGCCTACACGACGGCCATGCTGCTGGACGAGGAGGCAGAGCGTCGGAATTGGCGAGGTTCCGTTAAGGTCTTTGCGACCGACGTGCACCGGGCGTCTATCGAATTCGCGAGCACGGGTGTCTACTCTCTGGACCGGCTCCAGGGAGTAAGTGAAGAACGGCACAAGAAGTACTTCACCCAGCACGGAGACAAACTGCAGGTCGCGGCTCGACTCCGCCAGATGGTGGTGTTCGCGCATCACAACGTGCTGCGTGACGCGCCTTTCACCAGACTCGAACTGGTGACGTGTCGCAACATGTTGATCTACTTGCGGCCAGAAGCCCAGAAGAAGGTGCTTTCGCTCTTTCACTTCGGGCTTCGCTCCGGTGGCGTACTGATGCTCGGCTCTAGCGAGACGCCCGGCGAACTCAGCGACGAGTTCCAGTCCATTGACTCAAAGCACAAGATTTACCGCAAGCGGCGGGATATCAGCCTGCTCGCCGATGTGCATCTCTCACCGTCAGCAAGCTTTGGCGTCGAGTCTCGCGGCAGCCGCAGCAGAGAGCGTACTTCCAAACCGCGCCTGGTTGAACGACAGGTTGTCGCGGCCTACGAGCATCTTTCTCGGAGTCGGCTCTCGCCAGCCTTCGTCGTCAGCGCTCAGGGCGATTTGATTTATGTCACCCCTGGGGGCTCAAGGTATCTCAAGCCAACCGAAGGCTTCCTGCAAACGAGCTTCTTCGACCTTGTTGATGGCGACCTGAGTTCTGCGATGGCCGGATTGACTCAACGCGCACTGCGGGAGCAACAAACAGTTGCTTTTAGCGGCGTTGGGGTGGGTTCTGCCGACGGGAAACAGGCGGTGGACGTCTCGGTTACGCCCGTGTCGCTACCCGATATGGACTCCCAGGTCTTGATTATCACGATCGACCCGGTTCAGCCCTCGCACTCCGCTTCGCGCAGCGGTTCGGTTGCAGTTCACGAGATCGCCAGTGAACGAATTGATACATTGGAATCGGAGCTGCGGTACACCCGCGAAAACCTGCAGGCGACCATCCAGGAACTGGCTACCAGCAACGAAGAATTGCAGGCCGCAAACGAGGAATTGGTCGCCTCGAACGAGGAATTGCAGAGCACCAACGAAGAACTGCACTCGGTCAACGAAGAGTTACACACGGTCAACGCCGAGCACCAGCGCAAGATCGGCGAACTGACGGAACTGACCGAGGACATGGAGAATCTGCTTCAGTCGTCTGATGCGATGACGCTGTTTCTGGACGAGCAGCTGTGCATCCGCCGATTCCACCCGGGTATTGAGAAGGTAATCCAGATTGTCACTGCCGATATTGGACGCCCACTAGAAACCTTCACCACAACGCTGGAATATTCGGTTCTCATCGACGACTTGAGGCAAGTAGGCAAGACGCAACGGCACATTGAGAAAGAGGTCCGTGATGCGTCAGGGGTGCACTACCTCGTGCGAATCAGTCCCTACCAGTCGCGGGTAGGCTCCAAGGGAGTCGTTCTCTCCCTGGTAGACCTCTCCGCATTGCGGATGACCCGCGAGAGATTGCAGGAAAGCGAGCGACTGTTCCGCAGTATGTTCGAGAACTCGGCCGTCGGAATCGCACGAGTTGGACTCGATGGCGCTTGGCTTAACGTCAATCAACGGCTGTGCGACATCTTTGGCTACACGCGTGAAGAACTGCTACGAATCAAGTTTCAAGATATTACGCACCCCGACGATCTCCAGGCGGATGTTGATGACTTGAATCGAATGATTCGCGGAGACATCGACCGCTATTCGATGCAGAAGCGGTACTTCCGCAAAGACCGCTCCGAAGTTTGGGCGAATCTGACAGTCACACTGCAACGTGACGACAAGGGAATGCCGCTCTACTGCATATCGGTGGTGCAGGATATCACTCCCCGAAAACAGTTCGAAGCACAGCTTGAGCAGGCCATCAAGCAGCGAGACCAGTTCCTCGCGACGTTGTCCCACGAGCTCCGCAACCCGCTCGCCGCACTGCTCCACGCGGCGCGTTTGATTGACCGGCGCAGTCGTGGAACGAGAAAAGACCGTCCCCTGGACGTGATCCTGCGGCAGTCACAGCAAATGAGCAACCTGCTCGACGACTTGCTCGATGTGTCACGCGTGACTCAGAATAAATTTGTGCTTGATAGGCAACCAGTCGACCTCGTCCAGCTAGCGCGAGAGGCGTTTGAGGCGATCCAGCCGCAGATGGAGGCCCGGGATCACCGGACAAGCGTCGACTTGCCTGACGAATCCATTTGGGTTGACGCGGACTCGACGCGCATCCTGCAAGCGATCGAAAACCTGCTCAGCAATGCTGCCAAGTACACGAACAAGGGCGGAAATATCTCGCTGGAAGTGACGCGGCAACAGCGACAAGCCGTTGTGCGCGTCAGCGACGACGGCATTGGCCTGCGCCCTGCGATGCTAGAGCGCGTGTTCGAGATGTTCGTCCAATCCGAGACGAGTGGAAAACCGACCAGGGAAGGCGGTATGGGGCTTGGGCTAACACTCACGAAATCAATCGTTGAACTACACGACGGCGAAGTTTTGGCATTTAGTGAAGGGCTGGACCAAGGGAGTACTTTTGAAATCCGACTGCCCGTTACCAAGAAACGCCCCAAGCAAGTGGATGAGCATTCGGACTTGCGCGAGAAGCTGCGGAGCGTGGTGCTGGTCGAGGACGAAGACGACGCTCGTGAAATGCTCGCCGAGACCCTTCGGCTCGATGGATTCAAGGTAGTTGCCGCTGAAGACGGCGACCAGGGCCTCGCTGCGATCCTGCGGGAGCGACCCGATGTAGCCCTCGTGGACGTCGCCTTACCGGGACTTAGCGGCTACGAAGTCGCCAGCCAAGTCCGCAAGACGCTGTCGAAAGATGAAACAAAGCTCGTGGCCATGACCGGCTACGGGAGAGAAAGCGACCGCAAGCGTTCGCAGGAGGCCGGCTTCGACGAGCACCTCGTGAAGCCGGCGCGTCCAGAAGACCTGCAGCGAATCCTGTCGCGGGAAACGCCCACCAAGCCGCGATAGTAATCGAAGCGTACTAGGCCGAGGCAAAGCCCAGCTCTTCGTGCATCGAGTCGACCAGGTCCTGCGGTTTGATTGGTTTGCGGAACCAACGGTCGACCCCTTCCGGGCCTACGCTCACCGATACCTCAGACGGATCAGCGCCGCTGACGGCGAACACGCGAATGCCATCGAGTTCTGGTGTATCGCGAATTGTGCGGATCGTCTGTGGACCGTTCATCTTGGGCATGTGCATGTCAAGCAGCACCACATCCGGCTTTTCCATGCGGCCGAGTTGCACCATTGCCTGAATACCATCAGTGGCGGTCTCGACCTGAAAGCCGCTCATCTTCAAGAATCCCGCCAGCAATTCGCTCTCGTTCGCGTCGTCTTCCACAAGCAGTGCTCGCGGGAAGGTGGCGGCCTCCTGTCTAATGCGTTCCTTCTCGCAATTCGCGTCGGCATCCAGCTTGTCAAACATGGCCATCGCCCTGCGAAGTGTCGCAAGTGCTTTGTCGTCCAGTCCAGCGTTGAGTTGCTTCTCGGCCAGGCCGAGCGCGACGTGGGCCGTGTTCAGTTGATTGCGGAACGCGTGCGAAAGGGTTTGCTCGGCGTGCGACTGGTCGGCTTGCTGTAATTCCGCCGAGAAGGAATCGGCCAATTCATGCCGGAGCACGCGGACGTGCTGGGGGGCTTCCACGCCAACGCGAACGCGATTGCCACTAACGCGGAGAATCTCGATCGTGATGTCGAGATTTGGGAAAACGATCTTGTCCTCGGGACCACGAGAAAGCACGAGCATGATATAGCTCCTCCTTGATGCAACGTCGCCTAGCCTAATCGCTTCCGTGCATGCCGAGGCTTCATCTGTGATGAATAAAACATGCGTGCTAAACGAGACCGATCCATGGCCACCGCCGCCGCCGCACGGCCCCTCGCGTAGTATCTCCACCACAGGAATTGGGCCAACCGATTAAGCTAATCCAGCGGATGGTTTTCACCAAGAGCAGATTCCTGTGGGGTGCTAGCATCGGCGGCACTGACGGCAAGGACGTGCTTGCAGACGCCGCTTTTGTACTCACCAACTGCCTACCGAGGCCGCGTCGGGCAAAATTGACCAATGCACTAGAAAAATCGTGTTGCCGCCTCGGATTCCTCGTTCGATGCAGAAATGTTAACGTCGAAGGTTCATCGAAACTCCCTTGGCACACAGGACGTCCGTGACGAAAGTCGCTTTGTATTCCACATCCGTTTCGTATGTTTCAACTTCCACAGATTGCGTCGCGTGATTGATTCGGCTGAGCCTCGCGCGATCATTCATTTGAGAATGAATCTTAACGCGCAATCCTTGGGGGGGACGCACGCAACTTACACGTGCCACGGAGCCGTGCTACTGTCAAGCCACTGCTGGAGAGATAAGCGTCGCTGCGAATTACAAATCGGACTTTTTCAGCAGGCCGAGCTTTTTGAATTTTGGCAGGATGTTGTAGCGGCAGTATCTGTCGTTGGGATTTCGCGCAAAGTACTCTTGATGATATTCTTCGGCTTCGTAGAACTCACTTGCCTCGGTGATTTCCGTAACGATCTTTCCGCGAAACTTTCGTGATTCGTTCCACTTTTCCTTCGACTTTTCTGCCGCCGCTTTTTGTTCGTCCGAATGGTAAAAGATTGCCGAGCGATATTGAGTGCCGACATCCGGGCCTTGGCGATTTAACGTTGTCGGATCGTGCAGTTGCCAGAAGATGTCGAGCAACTTGTCGAGCGGCAGTTTCTTCGGATCGAATTTGACTTCGACGACCTCAGCGTGACCGGTAAGCCCGGTGCAGACTTCTCGGTACGTTGGTTGGATCGTTTGGCCTCCCATGTAGCCAGACGTAACTTCATGGACGCCTTCGATCCGATCCAGAACGGCCTCGATGCACCAAAAACATCCGGCGCCGAAAGTTATCGTTTCTAGTTCTGGCATCTTCTTCGAATCCTTGTCTTCCTTGTTTGCATCTGACGATGACGTTTTGCTATTTGCGGTTTCGGTTTTCGCTGTTTCAGTATTTTCGGTCGATTCGGTTTTCGATTGGTTGGCGTCCGTTGCCTCAGCCGGTGCATTACAACCGGATGCTACTAGTGCGACGAGAAGAAATACCGTAAATGCAGTCGGTAGACGATTCATTGTATTTTTGTCCTGATTTCAGATTCGAAACATCCGGTTGCAGCCCAATGACCTCCTGCCATCTATCTAGCTAAACCTGATTATTACGTTCCTTTTCGATTTTAGACGCTTTCGCGGTGCGAATCATTACAGAAAACGCGCAGAACCGCCCGTAACTCGTCCGGAAGACTCAGATTTTCGCTGCTCGCCTCCGCCCACCAGTCATTGTTGCTAAAATGCGGCGTCTTACAAAGAAGTTCGCCATATCAAAAGAGTCGCCATGAAGTCCCTTTGCTTGGTCGCCGTCACGATTGTTCTTGCCACATCTGTTCATGCTCAAGGACCGTTTGACGCGGTCGAAGACCGTGCGGACAAGCCGAATGTGCTTCTGATCGGTGATTCGATTTCGATCGGATACACCCTACCGGTAAGAAATATCTTGAAAGATGAGGCCGACGTTTTCCGCCCCAACGATAACTGCGGACCAACGACCAAAGGTCTTAGCAAGTTGGAGGATTGGCTTGGAGAACGCAAGTGGGACGTGATTCATTTCAACTTTGGACTGCACGACTTAAAGTACATCAATGACAAAGGTGATCTTGTTCCTGTCGAGAACGGACAGATCCAAGTTCCGATTGAGCAGTACGAAAAGAATCTTCAGGAACTGATGAAGACGTTTCGCGCTACAGGAGCGAAGTTGATCTGGTGTTCGACAACGCCAGTCCCAGAAGGGGCTCGCGGCCGAGTTGTCGGTGACGCTGCAAAATACAACGTCGTCGCAAAGCGAGTGATTCAACAAACGCTTGGCGAAGACGCTGTGATCAACGATCTCTACGCGTTCGCGAAGCCACAACTGGGATCGATCCAGCAGAGCGCCAACGTCCATTTTACAAAGGAAGGCAGCGATGCTCTGGGGATGCAAGTGGCAACCGTAATTCGGTCTCAACTGTCGCCGCCCGAAAGAAAACACACGGTTCGGGGTCGCGTGTTCGTTGACGAAAACTCAAACGAGACTTTTGACGCCGGTGAAACGATGATTGCTGGCGTGCGAGTATCCAACGGTCGTGACATCGTAAAGACTGACGTCGAAGGCAGGTATCAGATTCGTGTCGACGATGATGACATTGTGTTCGTCATCAAGCCGGCCGGTTATCGCACTCGCATCAGCGAACATCAACTTCCCGAGTTCTACTACATCCACAAGCCTGCCGGATCGCCGGAATCTAAGTTTCCTGGAGTATCACCGACAGGAGATCTTCCAGAGTCGGTTGACTTCCCGCTGTACGTCCAGAAGGAACCACAGCAATTCAAAGCAATTTTCTTTGGAGACCCGCAACCGCGGAATCAAACAGAAGTCGACTACATCACACATGATGTTATCGAAGAGTTGATCGGAACGGATGCGTCATTCGGCGTCACGCTGGGCGACATCGCGTACGACGACTTGAGTGTGCTCGAACCTGAAGCGAAAGCGATCGCAGTGTTGGGCATCCCTTGGTACAACGTCATCGGCAACCACGACATGAACTACGACGCGAAGCACGACGATCACAGCGATGAAACGTTCGAGCGCATCTTTGGCCCGTCGTACTACTCATTCGACTACGGTGCCGTGCACTTTCTGGTTCTGGATGATGTCGAATGGTTGATTGATGAAAAAGACGAAGGTCGATACCAAGGCGGACTTGGTGCAGAGCAAGTGCAATTCATCCGAAACGACCTTAGTCTGATTCCTGATGACCAGCTTGTCGTTCTGATGATGCACATTCCGTTGAACCACGTGCGAGATCGCCACGACCTGTATCGGCTCATCGAGCAGCGGCCGTTCTGCATGTCCGTTTCGGCTCATTTGCATCGGCACCAACATCGGTTCATCACGAAAGAAGATGGCTGGCGCGGCCCTGAACCACATCATCATGTCGTAAATGTGACCGTCAGCGGTAGTTGGTGGTCTGGTCTGAAAGATGAACGAGGAATTCCCCACGCAACGATGTCCGATGGAGCACCAAACGGCTATTCGATCGTGGAATTCGACGGGCACAAATATCAGTTCAATTTCCGAGCTGCTGGCCGACCGGCCGACTATCAGATTCAAGTGTTCGCTCCAGAGGAAGTCGAAGCTACCGCGACCGTTGAGTTCTTTGCCAATGTATTTAACGGATCAGAGCAAACGGAAGTACAGTTTGCGATAGGCGATGGCGGAGATTGGATCGCGATGGAACGGACGCTTGCTGAAGATCCGACTTACAAGCGACTCTTTGATTTAGAGAACACGATTCGGCAAGCCATGGAGCAAGCCAAGCTAGAACTACCGAAGGATTGGGTTGCGATGTCGAAACCTTCTGAATCGACGCACCTGTGGAAGGCTCAACTGCAAACGGGCTTGAAACCTGGAGTTCATCAAATTCGCGTGAAAGCGACAAATCGCAACGGCAAAGAAGTCACCGGCCAGCGGCTCATTCGAGTCCGTTAGTCCAAAGTGGCGTAAGCTTCCAGCTTGCGATTCAGCATGACAGTCCTCGATTCAGTACGGCAAGTTCGCGATTTGGGATAAATGAAAAACTCGCGGTTCAACATGAAAAGCCTGATCGCAAGCTAGAAGCTTACGCCACGTCGTCCAAGATCAGTTGCATGATGGTTACGTCGAGCCACTGGTCAAATTTGTAGCCAACCTCGCGCATCGTTCCCGCGACACGAAATCCAAATTGTTCGTGCATTCGAATCGAGCCGACGTTCTCTGACGTTGTGAGAGCGAGCAATGCGTGAAAGCCATTTGCCTTTGCGTGAGCGATCAGCGCCGCTTGTAGCTTTGCGCCGATCCCTTTTCTCCAGCTTCGTTCTCGCACATAAATCGAAGTCTCTGCCGTCGCGTCGTAGCCTCCTCGTGGCGAAAACCGGCTGAGCGAAGCCCAGGCTTCTATGTGACTGCCGTTGTCGGTGGCGTCTTCGGCGACAAAGACAGCGAATCGATTGTTGTGTTGCCGGAACCACTCTTGGCGGACTTCAATCGGTTGAGGTTCGAGGTCGTACGACGCAGTGGAATTCACGACTGACTCGTTGTAGATCTCGTTGATCTCAGCCAGATCAGATTCAGTTGCTTGTCGGATGGTTATCACGGTGGACACTCGTTTCGAAACGCTTGGGCGATCGCGTTTTCGTGCGCTCATTCGCTACAGCCGTTCCAGTTGGAACTAGTGGTCGTTGCACTCCACACAATCTTCACTGGTGGCGAACGAGTCATCAATACCGTGAATTCCGGCCGATATTTGCAAATGGTACACGCGTCGGCCAAACCCGGCCGTGGCGAACGTGGAAGGAGTTGGCAATGTCCCGAAATCGGTTGTTTGTCTTGGGAGTGGTCGTTCTATTGATGGGGCTGCATTTCCAGGTGGTCGATTCGTTTCAGTTGAATGAGCGAGCGACGGCTTTCTGGAACAAGCGGTTCGACAAACAAGCCGTGCAACAGGTGGCAGATCCCTTAGACACCTACGAAGTGTCCACCGGAGACTGGTTTGACAATCCGCCCGCTCCCACAGCACCCACCAAACGCACGATTACGCCTCCAGATTGGCTGGCTTGGAGTTTGATCTCGGTAGGATCTGTCTTGATTTTGACGTGTCCATGCTTTCGCTAGGCGCCTATGTTGCATGGCCGTTAACATTGGAAATTGGGAAGACGCTGTATTACTGCAAAATCTGGGAATTGGCGTGGTCGCTGACGTCGAAGTCTTCCGAGCCTCGAGCGAAGCCCGTAGAATACCTCGCTGGAATGAAAGTAATTCGCCGAGTTTGCCAATAAGTTGCAGCTCGCCAGGAATACAGTCGGGAGAATTGAATGTCAGAGACACAGCATATTCAGGTTGATGAACTTGGTGACGTCGTCATCGTCCAGTTTTCAGAAAAGAAGATTATCGACGAGCTCGTCATTCAGGAAATCGCCAACGAGCTAATCGGTTTGGTCGACCAAGGCCGCAAGAAGATCATCCTGAATTTCAGCAATGTTGAATTTCTTTCGAGTGCGGCGCTTGGCAAGCTGATCCTGATGGACAAAAAAGCCAAAGCAAATGGCGGTGAAGTGAAATTGTGCGAAATCAACAGCGACATCTACCCGGTGTTCCAGATTACGAAGTTGGACATTCGATTTGATATTAAGTCGCGACTCTCCGAAGCTGTCGCTGCGTTCGCCAAAGCAGAATAGTCGCGGCTTCGACATTTGACTTTGGATCGTTAGTTGTCAAGCGAGTGACCGGCTAGCTATGCACAATTCGAATTGGAATTTTAGTGGCGCCGTTGCCAGCGAACTCGAACGCAGTCGCGAGTTCGTTACCGACGTCATTAACCAGCTCGAAAATCGTAAGTGGCCC
This sequence comes from Planctomycetales bacterium, assembly GCA_020426925.1. GTDB lineage: Bacteria > Planctomycetota > Planctomycetia > Pirellulales > Pirellulaceae > JAGQPC01. The sequence goes on from JAGQPC010000058.1 coordinate 22,881, forward strand.
GACACCGACGTATTCGGAATCCGAATGGCTTTGGAAGAGGCCATCGTGAACGCGATCAAACATGGAAACCAGCACGATCCAGTCAAATCGGTCCACATTGACTGTGAAATCAGAGGCGACCGATTCCGAATCGACATTCGCGACGAAGGTGTGGGTTTCGACCCGAAATGCGTGCCCGATTGCACGGCAGTCGAAAACCTCGACAAACCGTCGGGCCGCGGCGTCATGCTCATCAAGCATTACATGACCAACGTCACCTACTGCGAAAATGGCACTCGCGTCGTCATGGAAAAGATCCGCACCGAAGAGGCTGGCGAGTAGACGGAAGCGTTGTCGAATCACGCTGCAGCAGCGGCGTTGACTAAAATATCGACATTCGTCTCCACTGTAGCAGGAAACTGATCAATGAACGTTTCCGGACCGATCAACTGGTGGTCTCTTATCCATGTCGTGTTCTGGTGCGGGATGCTGAATGCCGACACCGAACAGCCTCGTGTTGTCTTGGGACCCGCTGTGTCCAGGGACATTCGTGTCGGCCCAAACATGAACGCGGCTGGAGAGGATCTTCGTGGTTCACAATTCGTGGGCCAAGATCTTTCGGCCGCTAAATTCGACGGATGCAACCTTGCTGGTGTAAGGATCTATCAGTGTGATTTGACCGATGCGTCATTCCGCGATGCTCGGCTAACGGACGCAACGATTCTTTCGATCCCAGCGGAAATCAGCGGGGCGAAAGTGATTCGATTTCATGCTATAGGTGACGACGACGCAATTCTCGAAGCATCGAGCGATGAAACTGGCGTACAGAACGTCAGTCTCTGGAAGGTAACGGCAGACAGTTCAAGCAAGATCGCCGACGTTCGGCTTGATGACTTTGTCTCAGAAGTTGCGACGCCGACAATGCGTGCCCTGTTTTCACCGTCGCTGGTGCCACTCGGGTTTTCGTACTTCGAGATAGCTCAATCAGCAACCTACTTTAGAGCAGAACCAACAGAGCGTGTACGGAAGGCCGTTACTAGTTCGTTTGTTCTCGTGGCGGTTCTTTCATTATTGCCAGCGGCCGCCGTGTTCTATCACGAACGCAATGTCGGGCGCCGCGGTTTACAGTGGGCCGTATTCGTATTCCTGTTTGGATTGCCAGGCGTTTTCGGCTATTGGTTTCATCGAAAATGGCCAGGACGAATTAGCTGTCCGAAGTGTCAAACCGCTCAGGCGGTTCGCGGCCACACATGCCATAGCTGCTCAAACGATATGGTCACCGGCTTGGCTTTGGCAACAGACATTCTCGGATAGACCATCTGACTTTCAGTCGTTCCCATTGCATAGAGCCGGAGCAGATTAACGACTTGCTTTGCCAGTGCTTTTCCAACTCAAAGTTCAACGTGGCTTGCTAGTACGTGACCTAAATCAAACCACGTTCGTGGACAGTAACAGCGCCAGATTCACTGAGGCTTGTCGGCAAGCGGTTTTTCTCTTTCGATTCCCATTCCGACAGGCCAAAGATCTCATCGATCGAGATTGTTGCCAATGCGGCCTCTCGAACGTAATTTCCGAATTGGAAAGCGAAGACAAAATCGGTTGAATTGAAATCGCCGTCGCCGTTCCAGTC
>JAGQPC010000005.1 GCA_020426925.1 Planctomycetales bacterium
TAATCAACCGAACCGAACCAACAGCTGAGCAGATCAACACGCGTCGTCAATCCGCAGCGTTGGTGGAAACGGCTCAACTTGAGCGCGGAACGTATTCACCTCAGCTGGTCGTTTTAGGCACCGTCGAACCGGCGCAAGAGATCGTGCTAAGCCCTCGCATCCGAGGGCAAATCACGGAACTGTCGGAAAAGTTTGTGCCCGGTGGAATGGCCCAAAAAGGAGACCTACTACTGCAGATCGATCCGGCCGATTTTGAAAACGCAATATCGATTCGAGAAAGCGAGCTGGAACAAGCAGAAGCCTCGCTGGCAATCGAAGAAGGGCGGCAAAGCGTCGCGAAGCAAGAACTTGCGTTGCTCGGTGACACCATCGACGAACTCAACCGAGCGCTAGTCCTGCGCGAACCGCAGTACGCTTCAATCAAATCGCAAGTCAGCGCTGCAGAAGCCGCCGTTCAGCGAGCACAACTCGATCTGGAACGCACTCGTGTCGTCGCGCCGTTCGATGCACAAATCTTGCGACGCTCGGCGAATATCGGTTCTCAAGTTGGGCCCGGCGACGATATCGGCCGGCTTGTTGGCGTCGACGAATACTGGATCATGACAGCGGTTCCAGTCCGTAGCTTGCGATGGATTCAGTTTCCCGATTCGGATACGCCTGGCTCCAAAGTTACGCTCCATTATCCAGACGCCTGGGGACACGGAGTTAAACGAGAAGCACAAGTCGCGCGGATGATCGGCGCGCTGGACGAACAATCACGGTTAGCACGTGTACTCGTCACGGTACCCGATCCACTTGGCCAGTCGTCAGACGATCCTCCACTGATCCTGGATACACTGATCGAAGTACGAATTGAAGGCAAGCAAATCGACGATGTCGTGCGAGTACGCCGCGAGCACCTTCACGCCGGAGACACGGTTTGGGTCATGAAGAACGAAAAGTTGGAGATCCGCGAACCGGTCATCGAATTCAATGACGCAGAATACGCGTATGTCAGTGAAGGCCTGGAAAGCGGTGAAGAGATCGTCACGACAACGTTGGCCACCGTCGCCGAAGGAATCGGCCTTCGAAAGATTGGCGAGTCGACGCCGGCCGCCGACTACGAGGAGTCCACACAGTGACAACGGATGCCGAACGATCACAATCTGGGCGCGGTCCCATCGCTTGGATGGCGCGTGATTCGATCGCCGCCAACTTGCTGATGATCGTTCTGCTTGGTGGCGGCCTTTGGTCGGCTCGAGTCATCCAAAAAGAAGTATTTCCAGAAACACTACTGGACGTCGTTGAAGTCCGTGTCGGATATCCGGGAGCTTCTCCGTCAGAAGTCGAACAGGGAATTCTGGCTCCCATCGAAGGTGCCGTTCGCGAAGTCGATGGCATCGAGCGAATCACGAGTGAAGCCCGCGAAGGTCGTGGCGAAGTGCTGATCGAACTGGTCGCTGGCCAGAATCGCATGAAGGCTTTTCAGGAAATCGACCAAGCGGTCAGTCGCATTCGCACGTTTCCCGAGCAGATCGAACAACCGGAAGTCAATCTACAAACGGAAGAGCGTGGGGTGATGCGAGTATCGCTGCATGGCTCGGTTGACATTTGGGAACTTCGGAAACTCGCCGAGCAACTACGCGACCAACTCCAAGCCCACGAAAAGATTACACAAGTCGCGTTGTTTCGAGTGCCGCAATACGTTACGCACGTCGAAATTCCTCGTCAGCGTCTGCGAGAATATGGCCTAACTCTACCTGCCATCGCGAACATTATTCGCACGTCCAGCCAGGACATGGCCGCTGGCTCGGTCCAAACGAGCGCCGGAGAAATTCTGCTGCGAGTGAAAGCGCGAAGACAATGGGCCGACGAATTTGCCAAAATCGAAATCGTGGCAGGCCGTGACGGGCCACTCGTCACGCTCGGCGATATCGCAACGATTCGCGACGGCTTTGAAGAAGCCGGATTTCATTCGCAATTCAGCCAAGAACCATCAGTAGAACTTGCCGTCTTTCGCGTTGGAGCACAATCTCCGATTGAAGTTGCACGCGCTGTCAAAGAAACGCTCGCCGTTTTCGAAAGTACGTTGCCGCCAGGCGTGAAGTGGCGGATCGATCGCAATAGCGCGGAAGAGTTTCGTCGCCGCCTGAATCTCGTGCTGGAAAACGCCGTGCTGGCCGTCGTGATCGTGCTGGTGATTCTCGCATTGTTTCTTGAGATGCGATTGGCGTTTTGGGTAATGATGGGAATGGTCGTTTCGTTCATCGGCGGAGTGTTGGTGCTGCCGGTTTTCGGAGTCAGCATCAATATGATTTCGCTGTTTGGGTTCCTGGTCGTATTAGGAATTGTCGTCGATGACGCCGTCGTAGTCGGCGAAAACGTCTATGAGAAGCGGCTGACAGCAATCAGCTATCACGAAGCGGCGGTCGAGGGAACTCGCGAAGTCGCATCGCCGGTTGTTTTTAGTATTTTGACGAACATCGTTGCGTTCGTGCCACTGATGTTCATTCCCGGCGAAACAGGAAAATTCTGGAGCCCGCTTCCTGTCGTCGTGATTATCGTCCTATCGCTTTCGCTACTCGAATCGCTCTTCATCCTGCCGGCACATCTGGCACACACGAAAGTTCGAACGCGAACCGGGTTGGCTTCGCACCTGCATCGAGGACAGCAAGCGTTCAGCGCGTTTTTCAATCGTTTGATCGAAGTCATCTACCAACCGATTCTTCTGTTCTGTTTGCGATTCCGATACGTCGTATCGTGCCTGGCTCTCGCCGTTTTTCTCGTCGTGGGAGGCTACGCGACCAGCGCCCACATGGGGATGATCTTGATGCCCGAAGTTTCTGCCGATGAAATCGAATGCGGTGTCCGCATGCCGGTCGGGACGACAAGAGACCAAGCCGCGGAAATCGCCAAGATCGTCACTGAGGCAACGATGCGAATGTTCGACGAACACGACTTGTACAAAGTAGCCGAAGGAGTCTCGACAAACGTGCGAGGCCAAAGCTTTGTCGACGTTGAAATCGTCATGAAGCCACCGGATCAGCGAGACATGACCGCAAACGAAGTGATCGAACTGTGGCGAGATTCAATCGGAGACCTCCCTGGCGTCAGCCAAATCAGTTTTCGCGCCGAACGAGGACCTGGCGGACATCGTCGCGCGATCAATGTCGCACTCAGTCACAGCAACATCGACGTACTCGAAAAAGCTTCGGAAGCGTTTGTGAAACGGTCAGAAACCTATGCGTACGTTCGCGATGTAAACGACAACTACAACAAGGGCAAGGCGCAATACGACTTTCGGCTTCGTCCCGAAGGGCGGGCTTTGGGTTTGACCGACGAAGAGCTAGGCGAACAGCTGCGAGGCGCATTTTACGGATCACTCGCGCTGCGTCTGCTGAGAGGAACAAACGAAACTGAAGTTCGAGTCAAACTGCCCGAAGACCAACGAGAGGACATTCATCACCTGGAAGATTTGATCATCCGGACTCCTACAGGAGCCGAAGTCCCACTGCTGGATGTAGCTGAACTCGAGAAAGACGAAGCATTCACATCGATCAACCGGCGTAACGGACGACGAGCAATCAATATCTCCATGGATGTCCAGCCGAGGAGTGCGGTCACTCAAGTGATTTCCGCTTTGCAGGATGATGCTTTGCCACAGCTGCGAAACGACTATCCAGGAATCACGTGGACTTTCGAAGGCAGCGACGCCGAAATGCGCCGTGCAACTTCGTCACTGTGGGGATCATTCGGATTGGCGCTGGCCGTGATTTATTCTTTGCTGGCGATTGCTTTTCGAGGCTACATCCAACCGCTGGTCGTGTTGGTTGCCATTCCGTTCGGAATTGTTGGTGCCGTGCTCGGTCACATTTGGCTCGACTACGACATCTCACTTGTAAGTCTCATGGGTGTAATCGCGCTGTCGGGCGTCGTGATCAATGATTCTCTGATCATGATCGATTACGCAAACAGGCGTCGCAAAGAATGCACGGCGTTCGATTCGATTCTGCAGGCTGGCTTGCGTAGATTTCGACCGATTCTGCTAACCACGTTGACAACGTTCGGCGGCCTGGTGCCGTTGATTTTCGAAAGATCGCTGCAAGCTCAATACATCATCCCAATGGCGATCTCGCTCGGTTTCGGAATCCTCTTTTCGACGGCGATCATTCTAGTTCTCGTGCCGTGTCTGTATCTGATCCTCGAAGACATTCGACGCGTGATATCGTCGGAAGGTTAGGTGCAGAGCTGGCCGGGTGCAATTGCCGCACTCTGGCCATCAATCGAACCGAACCTGGCTTTCAAAGCTTCGTCGACACAGCGATACGTTTTGAATACTTGCTGCAGATTCATGATACGCATGACTTCGTTCAGTGGAACGTCCATGCCAACAATTACCAGTTCGCCTCCGCTGCTGTGAACCAGATTTCGCAGGTGTAACAACATGCCGACATACGCAGAAGAAAAAAAACGAACCGCCGTAAAATCGACAACCAGGAGTCGAGAGTTCGTTCGCAGAAACACATCTAGCAGATGCTGCCGCATGATCGAAGCGTCAACGTCACTGGCTAGTCGTTCTTCACAAATTGTCGCAATCAACGATTGCATTTCCGATTTGATTTCGAACAACCGTACTTCGTCTGCGATGAAAGCCATACCTTCGTCCTTTGCTAATGCTTAGTTGTTGTGACAGAGCGGATGACACAGTGCCGTTTGCCGCCTCTAACAACTAAATGAAGATTGGCTTCGATATAGGGCCACACTTTTTAGTTTTTCGAAAAAACGCAATTGCACGCAGCCATTCGACATCAAATCGCAGCTACATGTCGCTGAGTACGCAGCGTTCTGAATGTCTGAATAACGACAAACGCCCGGGCGGCATGGTCGCTTTTTTTGACATCGCCCCAAGCGCAAGCTAGATTTGCTCAACTTGGTCATCTGTCGCAAAATTCCAAATCGAGCAAACTCGTGATGCGTAGCATTATCGGCACGCTGGTGGGCTTCTTTGTCGGAGCCGTTGGATCAGCCTTACTTTGCCTGATCCTATTCGTCGGGTATTTTTTCTTCGCAGCCCTGGTATTGGGCAATGTGCAGTGGGCCGTCGAGTTACACAATTGGTTGCGCCATGTTGGCATCATTCCGTGGATCGTCGTTCTGCTGTCGCCCTGCTTCATTTGCACGCTCGTAGGGCTGTTCTTTGGCCACGGCGTGTTCACAAAGTTCCAGTTGTAGCCTCTGACGAAAGTAGCACCAACGAACGGCAATGCGTTGCTATTTGCCCAACGCTTCCAGGCGATCTGAAAACACTCGAGCCAATCGATCGACGTTCTTGGCGAGATCGTAGTCTTGAGTTACTCGCTTACGACCGTTTTCGCCCAGACGCTTTCGCAGATCTTGATCATCCATCAATCGCGTAATCGCGTCCGCTAGTTCTTCGATGCTGGATGGTGCGACCAACAATCCGTCTTCTCCATCTCGAATAAGTTCCGGTATGCCTGTGATGCGAGTCGTCACGCACGGGATCTCCATCGCCATTGCCTCCATGAGTACAACGGGAATCCCTTCGGCAAAGCTGGGGATGGAAAAAATGTCGGCTTGCGAATAGAGGTCGCGAATTCGATCCTGATTGACAGGACCTTCCATGATGATGTGGTCGTCGAGATTCAGATCGCGTATTTGATTCTTCAGCGACGCTTCATCTTCCCCGCCGCCGACAATTCTCAGCCGAATGTTCTTCCGGCCGCTGGAAACAATTCTTGCAATCGCTTCGACCAAAATGTGCTGTCCTTTGGCAGGACAGAGACGCCCGACACAAATGATCTCGAAAGTTTCAGGGGACGCATTGAAGGGGCGAGGTTTGAACACGCTTGGATCCACGCCCAATCGCGACACTTCAAGTTTATGCCAGTGCTCGTACGGTGAAAGTTTCATCAGTTGGCTGCGAGCAAAATTGCTGATGCAGACAATAAAGTCCGAAGCGATCACCTTTTCGGTAAGGTATTGTCCGGGCGCGTTGTAGAATTCGTCAGGGCCGTGAACCGTCGCGGAAAATGTGATGCCGAAAACGTCTTTAGTATACATCGCGACAGTTGTCGCTTGGCTGCCCAAATGTGCGTGCAGGTGCGTTTGCTTTTTCCTCTTCATCCAAACGCCTGTCATCAACGCCTCGGTGAAATAGGCGACATTCATTGCCAATCCTTTGACGTCCAGCTTTCCCAGCTTCGAGACGCGTTTCCAACCTCGAACGTAACCGATTGGATTGCCGACCATCGTCTTGATGTGGGCAGCAATCGCGCCTGTAATCCCGTCCGGCTTGATGTAGTAAGTGAGTTCCGCTTCTTTCGCTTCGTCTGCGACTAGCCCTTCTTTGCCCCGATCCGCCGCATTGATAGACGACGTGTCGATTTCGAATCCGAGCCGCTTGAGCTGCAGAACCTCTCGAATAATAAAGATCATCGACAGCATCGGATATTGGCTGACGATGTATGCGATGCGACGTGGCTTGAATTCGGTGTTTGATGACATTGGCGTAAATCGGCCAGCGGCGTTGATGCCAGCGCGTTCGGAAAACGTTTATATTTCCTGAGGGTACTTGAGCTTCCATTGTGCTCGCAGTTTATCCATGACGTTCAGAATGCCAAGTGTATCGTCGTGAGGCACTGCTGAACTTTCCGTTTGCCTTTGGCTTAAACACCGACTCACTTCGTCGATTTCGTACTGATAGCCGTGCCCTGCGATTGGCTGGCGTTCGCACTGTGTGCCGCTGATGCGCAAAAGGAATGGACGTACGATTCGTTCGATCTTCTGTGCGAGTTTTCCAGATCGATTGCCATCGCACAAGGCGCTCACAATCTTCCTCGCGCCACCACCACGTTTTACGCTAATGAGCTCTGGTCGGTAGAATGGAGCGTGCATCGTTAGTACGCCCTGCGTGCCGGCGATGACAGCTGCGTTCGCCGCATATCCCGTCAAAGTCGAGCACAAATCGGCGGTCGCGCCGCTTTCAAACTCAAGCCGATAACATGAACTCTCATCGACGCCTGTTTTTCCAATGTTAGCCTCGCCTGTTACTGAGACAGGCTTCCCTAGAATGTGATACGCGAGCGCAATCGTGTAGATGCCTCGATCCAAAAGGCTGCCGCCCGCCTGATTCAGATCGAAAAATCGACTCATCGGATCGAAGTCAGTCGGATAACCAAACTCGGCGTGAATGTGCGTGACGTCGCCGATTTCACCAGCCTTGATCCGCTCGGTCACTCGATGCAGCAACGGCATGCATCGCATCCACATCGCCTCCATGCAAAAAACGTTTTTACTCCGAGCCGCTTGAACGATATCGCGTGCTTCGGTCTCGTTGAGAGCGAACGGCTTTTCGCACAGAACAGCTTTGCCGGCTTCGAATGCCTGCAAGCAATATTGCTTGTGAACGTGATGTGGAACGGCAACGTAGACAACGTCAACGCCTGGATCGGCGAGCATATCTTTATATTGGCCAAACGTTTTTTCGATGTTCCACTGCCGACCGAAACTGTCAGCCGTCTGCTGACTGCGAGAACAACACGCGACTAGCTCTGCGCGCGGAGCATGAACGAAATCAGACGCAAAGTTCCCCGCGACCGTTCCGGTCCCTGCAATACCCCATCGAACTTTTTCACTCATTAGTAGCGATTCTTCTCTATTCAGCCCAATCCATCGGCGCAATCGGCTCGAAACTGGTCGTCATTTCGTAGACACTACCTTGCTCACGAGCGTAGTGAATTGCAAGTGCCAACTCGTTAACATGCAGCGAATAATGATTCGACAGACGACACGGCCGGCCCTCTCGAATCGCAGCCGCCACTTCCGCGGGGCCTCGCGAAAAATCCATGCTTTGGGAACCCTTCGTCTTGGCCTCAGGATAGGGTGCTTTTGCCAAACGATAACGAGTCTTGATCGGATTCAAAAAAGTCTTGCGGCGAATCGTCACCATTTTGCGACTGTAAACGGGTGATTTGTAAAGCCAACTGTCCTCGGTGTACAAAACTCCTTTATCGCCAACGATCCTCAGCGTGTGATCGTGCGGAGCAAGGATGCTACAGGTCAGCCTCGCCACAATGCCCGATTGAAATTGAATGCACGCCACCGAAAAATCGGGCGATTCCATATTCAACGGTTCAGCAGTCCGTTTGTCCTTAACTTGCACGGAGGCAAACGACGTCACGGACTGCGCCGGTCCAAAGAAAGCAACCAGCCACGCCAGGTAATATCCAGCATGCTCAAGCGTGCAGCCAATCTCGAACTCATCTTTCGACGGCCAAGGAATCCCAGATTCGCTCAACCATTTCTGGTACTGCATCAAATGGACCATGCCATCATCCATTTCAGCATAGACGAGTCGGACCGGCCCGACCGCGTCTTCGCGCAACGCTCGCCACAGAGTCTGTGCGGTTTCTCCCAACAAACTGCAAGGTGCAGACGCAATCAATAAACCATTCTTGTCGGCCAGTGCAATCAACTCGCGAGCTTGTACCAGTTCCATCGCGAGCGGTTTTTCGGAGTAAACGTGCTTGCCGCGTTCCAGTGCGGCCTTCGAGATTTCGAAATGACTGCGCGGGTTCGTCAGGTTCAAAACCATCTCGACTCGACCGTCATTCAACAGTTCCTCTAGCGACGTGAAGACCGGAACACGGTGAAACTCGCTAAACTTCCGAGCACGTTCCGCGTCGCGATCCATAACTCCTAGCAAGTTCAGTTCCGGATGACACGGCAGCGTTGCCAGATAATAATCTGCCACAAAACCGCATCCGACGATGGCAAGATTCATTCGCTGATGCCCCCTGAAAGTTTGCGACGTCGATCTGATCCGCCACGCTGGTCGTTGATTCTGTTTTAGTGACGATAAGCTTCAACGCGATCCAGGGATTTGACGTTCGCGCACGCGTCCAATTCTGATTCACCACAAGCGGTATGATTGGGAATCCAAAACCGAAAAGGCCCACCGGCATCTTTATCGAGCGGCTTACCTTCAACGGTGTAGATGACCAGTGCGGTTTTGGCCGCTTCTGCAAGAGGAACGTCTGCCGTGAAGTTATCGGTTGACGAAATCAACTTCAAGCGATTTGCATTCGGATCGGTCTCGGCAGCTCGCAGCAAACTATCTAAACGCACGGCCCGCCCCGATCGGCGAAAACCGAGCTGCGATACATCTTCGACCTGCTGTTCCGCGTCCATGTGGTGCAAATCGTCGATCGAGAACTCACACGTTTGCTTTACATGCCCAGTCACTGTTAATTGATTTGCCATGGCAACCCACTAACTCTTCACCGATTCACATTGAAATCGCCCGACCGCTTCTTTGACGTCCTCGGGCATTCGTACGGGACGCTGATTGTCGAAATCAAAGACCACGATGACCGATTCACCTTCAGCCGCGAGCGCAACACTTTGGTCGTCGACGACGCGGTGCGAAACCGTCAAGCTCGTCCGACCAACGTTCGAAACTCGAGCCCCAATCGTCACGCTGCCCGGAAAAACCAATTGGCGTTTATAGCTGCAATTGATCGCAGCCAAGATGGGCCCCAATCCATGTGCCGTCAATAACTCACGCATGCCCGCTGTTTCCAAATACGCGATGCGAGACGATTCAAACCAGCGGATGTAGACAACATTGTTGACATGGTTGAACGCGTCCATGTCTCCCCACTGAATCGGCAGCGAAATGCGGGACGGGTAGTCAGCGAGTAGTTCGTCGTGTGTCATGAAACTTGTTGAGACGGCTGGAAAACGCCAAGGACGGGCAATCGTTCGATTATACTCACAACACCAGTCGATACGAGGCGTCACCGTATTAACAAAAAGAACAGAGCGCGCAGGCTCGGAACGAGCGGCAGTACGGTTCCGAAATCCAGCAAAACAACAGTAGCTCAGCACACTATGCTCGTGAGGCCGGAACTTGCAGCGATTAAGCAAAACCCAAATGGCTACACGGCACGCGCCGGCGTTCGGTGCCCACAAAACCAGCCACCCTCCGTTTGTTACGTTCCTCGCCGTGCACCGTACCATTTGATGTGCTTGCGAGGACAATAGACAAAACCGTTTTGCTCGCA
>JAGQPC010000059.1 GCA_020426925.1 Planctomycetales bacterium
GCCGCCCAACACAGTATTCGAAGTCATTGTTTGGGTGCCAACGATCGTTCGGCAGAATGCACTTTGGAGGATTCAACGAAGCAGCCGATGCTGATGCGGCTGGAGCGTTAACTTCTTCATTGTGAATGTACGCGAAGATTCCGCCGGGACGCAGCACGCGATGAAGCTCTTTTGCGATCGGTTCCATTGCAGCCAGCGGATTCTGGTCGAAGACAGACATCGCGACAATTGCGTCGTAGGAATTGTTCTCAACGCCAGACATATCAGCAATGTTCAGCTGGCGAACCGTGCCGCGAGGATTGCGTTTTTGGGCTATCGGAATCACCTCAGGCCGAGCATCAATCTGGTCCAAAACGGCGTCCGGCCAGCAAGCAGCCAGATGCTCGACAAGGCAGCTTTCTTCGCCACATCCGACTTCGAGGACTTGCGTTCCGGGCGTTTCCGAATGTCGAAGTAAGTGCGCCAGCAGGCGTTTGCTTTGCGGCAAGAATGGCGACCTGGGAACTTGCGTTACGTTCATTAAGACAGCCTTGATATTGAAACAAACTCGACATCCATTCCACGACAGACCAAAATCGCCCCGCGTCAACTGTCGTTACGTTACTTTTACAACCCTCTGATTCATATCAAAACTTACCTTGTTCTTGAAGCTAGGAAAAAGCCATTGCTCGCGGGCGCAAAAACGCGTTCTTCGGCAGATCCGTCACGTATCTCAAGTTTTGGGCGGTTGGTAATTGAGCAGATCTACGAAGGCAAGTTTCGAATGCGACACCCGCGTCGCGAACTAGATTCCACTCCTGACAACTGGACTACCTGAAACCATGAATCGACGAACGCCACTGCGAATTGAAAAGCTAGATCAACGCGTACTCCTCGCCGGTGACTTAGCGGCTGCCGAATTAGCCGACGCCGATGAAATTGCGGCCGAGTGGATCGTCAATCATCCGCCTCGACTGCAGCCGGGAAATGCTCCGCTGATCGGAACTCCGGCGTACGATGGTTTCGATCAAATGGACATCGTGTGGCAGACACTGCCGGGCGGCGAAGGGCAGCGGGACGATTTTTCTGTTGTTTATCGCCAAGCCGGTCAAGCCGATTGGCGAATCGACGCCACAATGAACGACGTCATCGACACAGAAGTCGGCGGTCGCCTGATGCACTCGGCCACGATCAAAGGGTTGCAGTGGAATACGGATTACGAGTACCGAGTCGATCATCTTCGAGCTGGCAACATAGTCGAAACTTTCGCGAATCAATTCCACACTAGACTGCAGCACGGTGATTCAAAACCGTTTTCGTTCGGTGCGTACGGGGATTCCAGCCGAGGCGGCCAAGAAGGTTTTCACTTTAATACCGTGCAACAAGGATTGATTAACGCAAACCTAGACTTCTCCCTATTGTTGGGCGACAACATTTACACCTTCGGAACGCACTACGAAGCAGACAGTAGATTCCGGCAAGAGCAAAGCCCACAAGCTGTAGAATGGACTTCATCGAATGTCGAGTACTTCGCGATCGGCAATCACGACTTGTTCGTCAACATGGGCAAGCAATCGCGAGAACTCTATTCGGTTCCCGTTCCCGAAGAAGGCGTGACGTCTCCAGTTGGCTTGCCGGATGGCGAGTTCGCCGAGCACTCTTACTCGTTCGATTACGGCAACACGCACTTTGTGACCTTCGACACGAACTTCGTTGAGTTCAGCTCTGGTGAAGAACGGGAACAACGCCTGAACAACTTTTTGGATTACGTTGTCGCCGATTTGGAAGCTTCCGAAGCAAAATGGAAAATCGTTTTCGGCCATCACCCGTTCATTGGAACAGAAAAACGACAGACTCCCGACGATCCATATTTCCAGCAGGTGGTTACTAGGCTCAACGAGGCCGGCGCGGACCTGTTCTTGGTGGCTCATTCTCACTCGTATGCATGGACGTACCCGCTGCAGGGATTTTCTGATTCGAACGAAGATGGCGTGATCGATATCGGTGAAGTCGAGTACGTCGAAGACGATGACCGATCCTACGACAAAGGAGCAGGACTGATTCAAGTTGTGTCGGGAATCGGCGGAGGTTCACTGAGGCAAACGACATATGACGAAGAAGTCTTCGCACAAGGATTCAGTTTAGACGAATCGACCGGACCACTCGAATACGGCTTTGCACAAGTCGACGTGACTCCGCACAAGTTGACAGTTAGCTACATCTCGGCAGAGACCGGGGCAATCGTCGGGGACACAAACCAAAACGGAGTCATGGACGACGACGAACCGTCCTTTGGCCAGTTTGAAATTGTAGATGAGCTTATCGCGAAGGCAGATTTCAACGACGATGGAGCGATCGATCACTTGGACTTGGACGACCTCTTCGCCGCAATTCGCAAGGGCGACTCAGCGTCGAAGTTTGACCTAAACATCGACGGTGAAGTTGACCAGTCCGATGCCTTCATCCTGCGAAGCGACATTTTGCAGGCTCGACCAGGCGACGCGAACTTAGACGGCCTGTTCGACTCGCGAGATCTCGTAACAGTTTTTCAGTCGGCTGAATATGAAGACGGCATTACCGGAAACAGCGGCTGGCGAGACGGAGACTGGGATGGCGACGGAGACTTCACAACGTTTGATTTGGTCATTGCATTTAGAGAAGGCTCGTATATCTCAGCGGCGAAATCGGCGAGTACTCAATTCGCAGGCGCCAGACGCGATTTGCCGAATCCATTTCGCTGGTACCGCATATAGTAATCCAGCGAATCTTGGTTTTCAGGTAACTCGTAGTGGATCTTGCTAGAGATCCCGTGCGCCAGGAAGTTTAGCAACTTGCACTACCCGAAGACCAAGCTGACACTGACTACTAGCAATTTGCCAAGCCCTCTGAAGCCAAATAACAATGACAAGAAGAAGGCGGCGTCGAGATCTACGCGAACCAATCGTGAATGACTTTTCCCCCAACGTCGGTCAGACGGAAATCTCTTCCTTGAAAACGGTGTGTCAGCCGCAAGTGGTCGAGCCCAAACGCGCGAAGCAGCGTCGCGTGGAAGTCGTTCACGTGCACCGAATCTTCCGTTACGCTCCAGCCAATTTCATCCGTGGCGCCGTAGATGGTTCCACCACGAAATCCGCCACCCGCCATTAACATCGTGAATGCGAATGGATGGTGATCACGTCCTGTATTTGCGTCGCGTCCACCTCGGTTTTCGCCGAGCGGCGTGCGTCCGAACTCGCTACCCCAAACCACGAGTGTATCGTCCAACATCCCTCGTTGCTTGAGATCTCTGATCAGCGCGGCGATCGGCTGGTCGGCCATCGCAGCGTTGAATTCGAGCTCTTGATCGAGATTCGAATGATGATCCCAAGAAGCGTGGATAATGTTGATAAACCGCACGCCTCTTTCAACCATCCGCCGAGCCAACAAGCAATTTTTCGCGAACGCCTGATACGTGTTCTTGCCGGCGCCTCGGCCTCTGAAGCTGGGCTCTTTTCTGTCGACGCCGTAAGCGTCAAGTGTCGCTTGTGTTTCCGTTGACAGATCGATCAGTTCAGGCGTTGCCAATTGCATCCGGCTCGCAAGTTCATAGTTGGCAATGCGGCTCGTAATTTCTGGATCGTGCACTTCCGCGTAGCGTTTTGCGTTTAATGTTTTCAGCGACGATAACGCCTGCTGCTGAAGCTGCGGAGGAATTCCAGGTGGATTTGAAAGATTCAGAACCGGATCGCCTTCGTTGCGGAAGAGCACTCCGGAATACGACGAGGGCAAAAAACCACTTTGATACAGTGTCGCGCCGCCGCTTGATCCACGACCGGCAGTTAAGACGACGTAGCCGGGCAGGTTCTGTGATTCGCTGCCCAAGCCGTAGGTGATCCAAGATCCCATGGTCGGCATTCCGAAACGGGAAACACCGCACTGCATCAACAGTTGCCCCGGATGATGATTGAATTCTTGGCTGGTCATGCTGCGAATCATCAGCAGATCGTCAGCGCACTGCCCGAGATGAGGCAGCACGTCGCTGAAATCCATTCCCGATTCGCCATACTTTTTGAATTGGCGTTTTGTTCCTAGCAGCGTTGCTGTGTCAGGCTGAATGAATGCGAATCTTGCAGAATCAAGGACCTCCTTGGGGAGGCTCTGTCCATTTCGCTCGTTCAAGATGGGTTTCGGATCGAACAAATCAATGTGTGACGGAGCTCCCGCCATAAAGATAAATATGCACGCCTTCGCTCGAGCGGGAAAATGTGAATTTTGCGCCGACGTTTGGCTCGCCGACTGCGAATCAACTGGTGCGGCCGTTGCGGTGTTCAAGAGTCCATCGTCCGTCAGCGCAGCACCAAGTGCCATGGCACCCAATCCCGACGC
The DNA here is from genome assembly GCA_020426925.1 of Planctomycetales bacterium. Taxonomy (GTDB): domain Bacteria; phylum Planctomycetota; class Planctomycetia; order Pirellulales; family Pirellulaceae; genus JAGQPC01. The sequence continues at coordinate 4,345 of JAGQPC010000059.1, forward strand.
TGTCGAATTAAAAAACTCTCGTCGAGTTCGAACAGCGGATGAATCGCATTGCATGTTTTGCATCGTGTCAAATTCCTAGTCGCGAGTTATGAACTCGTCGAGATTGAGAATCACGCGAACGGTTGCGGCCCAAGCCGCGTGCTCAGTCGCATCCCATCGCTGATGGTCACCTAAGACCTTGGCCGTATCTTCTGGATGATTTCCGTAGTATTCGCGGGCGGTGTCGAGCAAACCTTCGATTTGCGTGATCTCTTCGTCTGAGGGGCGGCGGCTGATGCATTTACGAAATGCCAATTCGATCCGAGCGGAATCTGAATCGGCCTGCGTTGCAAGCAATTCGCCAGCCATCGCGGCGGCGGCTTCGCTGTAGACTTCGTTGTTTAGCAGTACCAAAGCGCCGATAGGCGTGTTCGAGCGGTTCCGCTGGACATTCGTAACGTTTGCATCAGGGCAATCGAAGGTCATCAGTGTTGGATGAGGGGCCGTTCGTTTGAAGAACGTGTAAAGCCCACGGCGATATCGGTCCGCACCTGGGCTCGTTTTCCACTTGAAGTTGCTGGCGTAAGAGACAGCGGCTGCTTCCGGCGGCATCGGCGGAAAGACGCTTGGGCCTCCGATTCGATTTGACAATAGATTTGCCACCGAAAGCGTTATGTCACGCAACGTTTCTGCTTCGACTCGAAATCGATTTTGGCGATACAGCAAACGGTTGTTCGGATCGACAGAAGCGAGTTCAGGACGATGGTCAGACGATTGCTGATAGGTCGCCGACAAAACGATTTCGCGAATCAATGCTTTTCGCGACCAGCCTAACTCGACATACCGGTGAGCGAGATAGTCGACCAGCTCTGGATGGGAAGGCTGATCGCCTCTCACTCCAAAATCGTTGACAGTCGTGACAAGTCCTGCACCAAAAAGTTTTTGCCAAATGTGATTAACTGCAACTCGCGGCACCAGCGGGTTATTTCCACTGACCATCCACTTTGCAAGTTTGAGACGCTCCGGATCGTCGTCGTCGCTCGAATGCGGCAAAGCACTCAGCGTCTTTGCATGAACTTCATCCATCGGCTGCTTGAATTCGCCGCGACGTAAAATGTGCGTCGAACGCAAGTCCTTGTCGCGCTGACGTACAACGCGTACAGGAAAAGTTGGTTGCTTTGGTGGCGACTTCGTAAGCTTTTCAATTTCTGCGGAAAGTGATTCAATTCGCTTCTCGGTATCCTCCTTGGACTTCGATTCTTCGTCGTTTGGTTCGCCGCAAGATTGAGTTAGCTCGGCAAGCTCAGATTTCTTTTGTTCCAGCTTCTTGCGATGATCGGCTGTGGCGACTTCGAATTGCGCCAGTTGCTCGACGGTTGGGGCGAGATTGTGATTCGCTTCATCCGCGTTATTGAAGAACGCGAACAGCTGATAGTACTC
>JAGQPC010000060.1 GCA_020426925.1 Planctomycetales bacterium
TGATGCCGATGGACATCACCGGCACCGATATCTTGCAAGATACGCAAGGCGGCAAACGACAATTTGAGTTTATCAAAGGGCCCGTCTTTGCCAATATCGTGCTGGCCGACGAAATCAACCGAGCTCCTTCCAAGACGCAAGCCGCGATGCTCGAAGCGATGCAAGAGCACAAGGTGACCATCATCGGTCGAACGTATCACCTCGATCCGCCCTTCTTTGTACTCGCGACGCAAAACCCTGTTGAACAAGAAGGAACATATCCGCTTCCGGAAGCGCAGCTTGATCGATTCATGTTCTTGATCGAAGTCGACTACCCGGACCGCGCGCAAGAGATCGAGATCGCTCGCACGACAACCGGCGTCGCGTTGCCGAAGCTGAACCATCTCATTGATGGCGAAAAGGTGATGGCCTATCAGGACCTCATTCGCCGGATTCCGGTTCCAAGTCACATTTATGAATTCGCGGTTGATCTTGTCCGCAAAACTCGACCGGGCACGGAAGGTTCGCCAGACTGGCTGCAAACATTCGTCGGTTGGGGTGCCGGCCCTCGCGCTGTTCAGTATTTGATTTTGGGCGCAAAGGCCCACGCAGCACTACACGGCAGTTACATGGCTCGACTAGAAGACATCGTCGCCGTTGCCGAGCCCGTTTTGACTCACCGAGTTCTGACGACATTCAATGCCGAATCGGAAGGTATCTCGTCACGCGATATCGTACGCCGCTTGGTCGAAGAAACAGAAAAGATCTAGCGGCGACAGGGGCCTCCGATGTTTGAGTCAACGTATCGCGAGCTGCTGGACCCTGCCGTGTTGTCGCGGCTGGGCAATCTGCCGTTGTTCGCTCGCAAACCGATGCTCGGCAATGTTTCCGGGCGGCACCGCAGCCCGCATCGCGGGTCGAGCGTCGAATTTGCTGAGTATCGCAAGTACGTCGCTGGCGATGATCCGCGGCGGCTCGATTGGCGAGCATACGCTCGATCCGATCGTTACTACATCAAAGAGTTCGAAGCCGACACGAACTTGCGATTGTGCGTTGTGCTCGATACGAGTGGATCGATGCGTTACAAATGGGGCGACGGCGAAACGAAGCTCAGCTACGGAAAGAAGATGGCGGCGACGCTCGGCCACTTGGCAGTCAAGCAAGGCGATGCATTTGGGATCAGTTGCGCCGCTGCAAAAATCGGAACCGAGATCCCACCAAAACGGAGCCCCGCTCATTTGCGGAACATCTACAAGACGTTGATGGAGACGGAGGCTCGAGGTGAAACCGGAATGGTGGACGCGCTGCATAGCGTCGCCGAACAAGTTGCTCAGCGAGCACTGGTCGTCGTGATTTCCGACCTGTTTGTGCCGCCAGAACAATTGAGCGAATGTTTTCAGCACTTGCGTTTCCGCAAACACGACATAGCCGTTTTTCATCTGCTGGAAAATCAAGAGCTGGAATTCGATTTTGATCGTCCGACTCGATTTGTCGATTTGGAAGGTGGATCGCCGTTGCTTGTCGAACCGATCGCTATCCGGCGCCAATATCAGGCGGCTCTCAAGGAATATTTTGAAGGCTTGGACGCAGCGGTTCGCGATTCCGCGGTCGACTACCATCGAATTCAGATCGACGAACCATACGGTGATGTCCTCGGGCGATTCTTAATTGGCCGCAAACCACGCAGGGCCCGCACATGAGATTCATGCAGCCGCTGCTGTTGATCGGGCTGCCACTCGCGGCTCTGCCCATCATCATTCACCTCATCAATTTACGCCGTCATCGCACCGTTGATTGGGGAGCGATGATGTTTTTGCTGAAGGCAACTCAGCAAAAGACTGGCCGCACTCGACTGCGTCATTTCTTAATTCTTCTCGCGCGCGTGTTGGCTGTCCTGGGAATCATCTTCGCGATCAGTCGACCGATGGCCGGTGGATGGTTCGGATTGTTCGGTGGAAAACCCGACACGGTCATCGTCTTGCTTGACCGGTCCGCCAGTATGTCGCGACAAGATATGCAGTTGGGAAGAACGAAACGAGATGTCGCGCTCACTCGGATTGTCGAAGCGATCAATCGCGCCGGCGCGCCACCGAATCTCGTCCTGGTCGAAGGCGGCACGAACAAGCCGATCATTATCGACTCGCCCAACGCACTGCTCGAAATGCCGGAAACGAAAGCGACCGATGGCGTGTCGAACATTCCGGCGATGCTTCAGGCGACGCTGGATCACATCGTCGCCAACAAGTCTGGTCGAACAGACATCTGGATTTGCTCTGACATTCAATCTGGCGATTGGAGTGTCGACAGCGGACAGTGGTCAGCGATCCGATCGGGCTTCCAAGAGCTCAAGCAGAAGATTCGCTTCCATTTGCTCACTTACGAGCAAGCGGACGAAGATAACCTTACCGTTCGCGTCACCGACCTAAAACGGCAGTCGAACGAAGACGGTCAACACTTAGTAATGAGTGTCCGGGTCCGACGAACCAAACCGGATGACCCTGTGAAGGTTCCCCTGGGAATTGTCGTAGACGATGCTCGCACGGTCGTCGATATGGAAATTGAAAACGACATGTTCACGTTGACCGATCACATCGTGCCAATCGACCGCGAGTCGAATGCCGGCTGGGGAAAAGTCGAAATTCCAAACGACGCCAATCCCCGTGACAACGTGTTTTACTTTACGTTTGGTGATGATGTCCTGCGAAGAACGGCAGTCGTTTCCGACCAGCCCGGCACTTCATGGCCATTGTCACTGGCCGCCGCACCACCGATTAAGAATTCGCCACTTTCGGCCCGAGTCATCTCGTCCGACGAAGTCACCTCGATCGACAACGACGAAACGTCTTTGATCATTTGGCAAGTTCCATTGCCGACCGGCACCGTCAAATCGAATCTGGAACGATTCGTAAACGATGGCGGAAGCATCATATTTCTGCCACCTGCGGCCGATGACGACGGAGAGTTTCTGGGCGTGAAGTGGGGTGCGTGGGAAAAGATGGATGTGTCGACGGAACCGGAAATTGAAGCATGGCGAGACGATTCTGGACTGTGGGCAAATTCAGATGCGGGCAAGCCACTGCCGGTCAATCGCCTTACTGTTCGTGAATACCGAGAGCTGATCGGAGAAGGTGTCATTAGCGCTCGTTTGCGAGGCAACAAGCCTCTGCTGCTGCAAAAGCCGACTGATGCGGGCGGAGTTTATTTCTGTGCGACGCTGCCGCAAGAACCTTACTCTAATTTGGCGCGAGAAGGCATCGTGCTATTCGCGATGGTTCAACGAGCACTAGATCAGGGTGTTCAGCGTCTCGTGCAATCGCAACTTGGTGTTGTCGGCGATCGAGTGGCGTCGGCCGAAGGCAAACAGTGGAAGCACGTCGATGGTTGGCCCGAAGGCCTGTTGTCGACTCAGCAAAAGTTTGTTGCCGGCATTTACGAAATCGGCGACAAGTTGATCGCTCGCAATCGACCGCAAAGCGAAGACGTCGGCGGCCCCATTCCGGACAACGAGCTGAATCGTCTTTTCGATGGTTTGGAGTACTCAGTTGTCCAAGACACCGTTCAGAAAAGCAATTCGCTAGTCAGCGAAATATGGCGGCTGTTTGTCGCCGTGTTGATCGTTGCACTGATCGTCGAAGCTGCCTTGTGCCTACCCGATGTTCGGCCGAAAAAGTTGGTGACGGTATGACGCAAGAGCTGACATTTACGGCCTCACCGATTATCGTCGCGGCGGCGATCACGGCGTTCGTTGCGATCTGCGCGTTCGCGATT
>JAGQPC010000061.1 GCA_020426925.1 Planctomycetales bacterium
AAACGACGGTATCGTTTGAGCGAGACGACCGGCGAATCCGATTCACAAGTACTTTTGATACGCTTGCACAGCGAGTTCGTCGCACCGATCGTTTTCCGGATGGCCACTGTGTCCGGCAACGCGAGTGTATTTCACCTTGTGTTTGGTGATCAGCTCATCGAGCTTTTTCCAAAGATCATCGTTCTTCAGCGGCTTGAGTTTACCTCCCTCGCGACGCTGCCAATTGTTCAGCTTCCATTTTGGCATCCAGTCGCTGATCCCTTTGCCAACGTAGACGCTGTCGGTAAACAGTTCCACTCGGCATGCTCTCTTCAGAGCAGACAATCCTTCAACAACAGCTACAAGTTCCATGCGATTGTTTGTCGATTCCGGCTCGCCACCCGACTGCTCCATTTCCTTGCCACTGGGGAGATGCCGCAAAATGTATCCCCAGCCGCCCGGCCCCGGATTTCCGCTGCACGCGCCATCAGTGAACAGATGAACTTCTATGTTGTCCATTGGGGGAGTAACCTAGTTTTCGCTTGGACCGTTCGGTTCGGTCAGGGATCGGTTTGTGGGTAAGGAAGAGTGGTGCTTGGGAAAGTCGAACCGCGTCGGTTTCGTGATTTCGTTCAGCCGAGCTGTAATGCTCGACGTAACACGAGGCTGTTCTTCGCTTCGCCACGGGATTCGAACTGTGAAGCAACTTCCCTTGCCTAGCTCGCTTTCGAACGAAGTTTCTCCGCCCAACAGAATCGAAAGCTCTTTGACAATCGACAAGCCGAGCCCTGTTCCTGAAAACTCTCGAGTCAAGTTGTTCTCACCGAGCACAACCGTTCCCTGTCGGAATTTCTCGAATATCACTTGCCGGTCTTCTTCCGCGATGCCAACGCCAGTGTCTTCGACGCTCAGTTCAAGTTGATCTTCAACTGTTCGTTTTGCCGTGACCGAAATCCGTCCACCTTCCGGTGTGAACTTAATCGCATTCGACAACAAGTTTGTGAGGATTTGCTGAATCTTGATTTGGTCCTGAGTCATTAACGGCAAATCGGGCTCGACATGCACCGACAAGTCGATGTTCTTCTCCTCCGCCAGCGCGCGAACTAAGTCACACTGCGCTGCAACAACTTTTTCAATCTCAAACTGCGACAGCTTGAGCTCCATCTTGCCACTATCGATTTTGGCGAGGTCCAAAATGTCGTTAATCATGTCTCGCAACATTCGGCCTGAATTGCCGATGTTCTCGACGTACCGCTTCTGCTTGCCTTCCAGCGATTTGATTTTGCGAAGCACGTCTGAAAAACCAATGATGCTGTTAAGGGGCGTTCGAAGTTCGTGGCTCATGTTAGCAAGAAAGTCGCTCTTCACGCGGTTCATTTCGTGCAACTGCATGTTAACTTGTGCCAACTCGTCGACTTTTGCGTCCAAATCGGCGTTAACGCTGCGAAGCTCTTCCTGAGCTTCCACCAAGTGCCGCAACATGCGATTGAACGAAACGCTAAGTTCTTCGAATTCATCGTTCGTTTGTATGTCGGCACGAAGATTTGTATTGCCGCGACTAACTTCGTCGCTTACATCTCGCAAGTGCTTGAGCGGTCGGATGATGATGTAATGCACGACAAAATAGAGAGCGATCATTCCAGCCGCGACGGTAACGATCGCAGTTGCAGCAAGCACACCACGGCTAAACAAAATCGCGTTCTGCGTCGACTCAGAAGGAATTGTCACCTTCGCGACACGCAAATCGCCTCGTAGTTCCGGAAGCACGTCCTCGTGGGCAAATCGAACTCGATCGACACCTTCCGCCTCGTGGCACGAGATGCATGAATTACGCCAATAGATTACCTGATAGTAAGTGTAATCATCTCCATCCTTCGGCTTTTCCAGTCGATTGATCGCCTTCAGCTGGTCTCGATAGTCTGGGGTTCGGTCGATCGGTCCTGCGAGCGAACCACCAACTTCCTCAGGTGTGCCGCCAACTGGAGGATCGGATTCCAACGGCTGCGGAACGACATCGGCTGTAACGTTGGCCAATTCGTCCTCAAGCCTCTGTTGCATTTTGTTCATGACCCAGCGTTCGTGATCGTCCTGAGGCAATCGTGTCTTTCCCGATTTGTCGATTGTTTTTTTGTCATCGACAACCAAGATTTCCCACTCAAGGTTTTGAATCAGCAGCTCATTGGACATTTCGTTGATTTGGCCGAACTCATGTTCAGAAATCGCTTGCGACGTTGACAAGGCAGCGTAGTGGTATGAATAGAGTTTGAGACCGACGTAATCTTCGCCCGCTTGTTGCGTTCGCTCAGTGACGAGGCGTTCAGCGATTCGTTCCGCAGCCCAAAAAGAACCGGCAATGATAATCGTCAACGCGATCCCGAACCACGCAAGACAGCGTCGCTCCAAGCTGGTTTCGACGAGAACTCGTTTGAATGAACGATAGGCCATGCTTAGATCTTACGAGCCACACGCAATACAAGCCAGTGCGGATCAAGAGGAGCCTATTCAATCGATTCCGTGACCGTCAGCACTTGATTTGGCCGTACGTTCTTCAGTACGTCCGTCCTGCCGCCCAGCCACCAGATGCGAACTTGGTCGACTTGCGAGTGCTCTCCTAAGCCAAAGTGAAGCCGAGACCCAAAATGCCCCTGATATCCTCGGCCCGATAGGACTTCTGCAACCTGGCGGTTTTTCCCGCACATGATCTCCACGAACGCTCCAACTCCATCACGATTCGACTGCACTCCGTGCAACCTTATTTGCAGCCAATTCGCGGAACTCGTGTCGTTCCGAATAATAGTTGGCATCGACCGCGAGTTTAAGATGACCGCGTCGATGTCTCCGTCGTTGTCCAGGTCGCCGAACGCTGCGCCGCGACTGCTCAGTTTCGGAGCGAGCCCGCTACCAGCGGTCGCTGTAACTTCGGCAAACTTCCCGTTTCCGAGATTCTCGAACAGCATGTTTCGAGCTTCATATTCCGATTGGTCATCAAACAGCTCGACATTGTCATACAAATGACCGCACGCGATAAACACGTCGCGATCTCCATCATTGTCGAAGTCGACAAAACCGTTCCCCCACGTGACCGGCTGGCTCGTCCCCGCACCTATTCCAGTCGGATTAGTGATGTCTTCCAGAAAGCCGTCGCCCACGTTGCGGTACAGAGTTGCGACTTCGTTTTGATACGACGTCACGTGAATGTCCAACTTTCCATCGTTGTCAAAGTCGGCGACATCAACTCCCATCGTTCCCTGGACACCGCCGATGCGGTCATAGGCAAATCCGCTGATCAATCCGGACTCTTGGAAAATGCCTTTTCCGTTGTTCTTAAACAAGTAATTCGCACCCGTGTCGTTCCCAACCAGGATGTCCGTGTCGCGGTCTTGATCAATGTCGCAACAAACCATTCCCATTCCGTACGCCGCGTGGCGAGCGATGCCTGACGCTTTGCTGATGTCGGAAAACGTGCCATCGCCGTTGTTTTGGTACAGTGAGTCATGCTCTGGGCGATAATCCAAAGGACTTCCGTAAACTGGAAATCCACGCTTCGTCCGAGCGACATGTTTGCTGAAATCGAACTTGATGTAGTTGGCAACGTAAAGATCCAAATCACCGTCACCTTCGATGTCCAAGAAACACGTTCCAGCTCCGACTTTGTTGCCATTGGCGACTCCAGCTGATGCGGTCACATCAGTAAACGTGCCATCTCCATCGTTTCGATATAGAACGTTAGGGCCGTAGTTGTTCAGATAAAGATCGGAATCGCCATCGTTGTCGTAGTCACCTACGGTAACTCCAAGCCCGTGGTGTCGATCTCCGACGCCGGCTTGCTCTGTGACGTCTGTGAACTTCCAGTTGCCGTCGTTTCGATAGAGCGCATTGCGCGGAGCAACCGCATAGTCTGTTCCCTTCATCGCGGCGCCATTGAGAAAATATATATCGATGTCGCCGTCGTTGTCGAAATCGAACAGAGCCAATCCCGCACTCACGTATTCGACGATGTAGTGAGCACCGTTGCTGCCATCGGTATGGCGGAACGTAATGCCAGTTCCCGCCGTGACATCCGTCAGCTTGATTTCCCCATAGCTGGTCACCGCAGATGCCATAGCGACGAATAAAAGTGCAGCTAAATGCTTCGAAGTCATCATTGGTTACGATGCCTCGTCAGCCGTAGGCTTCTTGTTGCGAAAAATGGATTCGAACAGTTGCTGGTATGTCTTGTTGTTCGGGGCCAGCTCGATCGCTCGACGCAGCGCCTTCTCCGCAGGTTCCATTTGATTGTTCTGCGCAAAGGCCCAGCCGAGCACGAAGTAGCTATCTGCGACAGGCTCGATTTTTAAAGCTTGAGCCGCGAGTTTCACTGCCATCGCTCGGTTTCGACGCGTGTTTAGGTAGAGCTTCGCGAGCAATCGATATCCCTCGCCACGTTTTGGCTCGAGCTCGATCAATTTGCGAAAGTGTTTTTCAGCTCCGGAGAAATGCTTGGCCGTAGCCATTAGCATGCCGGCTTGCTGGTGATACATCGCGTTCTCAGGATCGATTGCGACCAATTCTTGCAGCAGATGCAACGCTTCTGTTGGCTTCTTTTGTGTCAAGTATAGTTTGGCAGCAAGGTTCCGCGACATCTCGTTTTGCTTGTCGATCACAGCTGCTCGCAACCATAGTTTCAACGCTTCGTCGGTGCGATTGTCGGCGGCGTAGATGCGCCCTGAATCAACGAACGTCACGGCAACATCCGATCGGATCTTTTGCAAGTCATCGAAGTTCTTCCGGAAGTCTTGATCGGCCTCGATTGCGGCTTGTTCGAGTGATTGAAACTGTTTGCTGTACTTCGCGACATCGTCAGCCTGCGCGAGCCGCGCACTCGATTTGACTAAGCCGTAAACGGCTTTCGAATACTGCGAGCTTATCGCGACAGCACGCTGGTACGCTGCTTTCGCCTGTTCGTATTGCTGAAGCTGAAAGAGTGATTCGCCCAGCTGATAGTGAGCTTCGAAATCTCGCTCGTCGATCGCAACAGCTTGCTCGAGCACCTTCGCCGCTTCGGCCGGTTTCCCCGCCGCGATGAGAGCCTCTCCCATTCTTCGGTGAACGCCCGAAAACTTGGGATCAAGCGTTAGTGTTTTTTCCCAATGTTGGATCGCGTCGTCAAACGCTTCCGTGGAAAATGCATGTCGCCCCAATTGGTCATAAATGTCGGGACGGTTCGGGCTGATCTGTCGGCACCGCTCCCAACACTCGGCCATCTGCTGAAGATTCCCGTGCGTGCTATGCACATACCCCATGATCCGAAGCACGTTAAACGAGTCGGGGTATTCTTTGACGAGCCTTTCTCCGATCGCGAGTTGCTCGCTTTTCAGCGAATCGGCTTCGATGCGAATCGAAGCCAGATCCGAAACGATCGGCTGTTTAGCGGACAGTTGCGCATGACACAGTGATGCGATCGTCACGACGCAACAGCACAGGCAAGACGAAATCGCGAATCGCCCGACGACGCTGTTTCGGTATTGAATTCGATGGCCCATTAAATGCGGTCTTACGCGATTTGGTAAAGCCGAAAAGATGTCAATGCCACCCATTGTAGTCTAGTTTTCGTTTCGTTCGACGTTTCCATTTGGCCGTGGCGACCGCCGAACTTCGAACTGTTCATGCGACTTTGACGATTCCTGCACGACAAAACGCGAGCGTTGTGCAAACGCTTGGGCTTGGCGAGCAGCGTTCTCGTGCGAATGGCTTCCGCGATGAGCATACAACAAGTACCGAAGCGTCAACGGCTGTTCACGCGTGATGACAAGGCCTTCGTGCATGCCGAAGGACGCTCCCATCCAGCCGTCAGCGCGAACATGCCAATACGTTGGGTAGCGAGGGTTGTCCGGATGGTCGAAGTACGTGATTCCCTCAGTGACAGTTATTCGTGACTGCCCGCTTCCAATCGCAACCGGACCACTATAGTCGACCCATCGAGCTTGCTTACCGAAGATTTCTTTTTCTGACACACCACCTTCGCTGCTCGACAGCTTACCGCCGCCAAAGTGTTCGGAAATCGATTTGGCGACACGAACGGCAAGAAATCCGAAATTCGTTTTACCGACGCTTACCTTTTCACGACTACTTCCTGGATGAACGGTTAGTTGTACTTCGAGCACATATTCATCGCCAACGAGCGGAATTAGCGCGAAGACGATCTCTTGCTCCATCAATTCGTTTCCATCGCCGTCGTACCAACCTGTGACAGCAGCCATGATCGCTTCATCATCGCCGTCTCGGTAACACTGCCAATTCTTTTGCCGAATTTGATTTCTAGCGCCGTCCGACCAAAAGTCGTTTTCGTC
>JAGQPC010000062.1:0-11687 GCA_020426925.1 Planctomycetales bacterium
CGCACGGTAAAGGCTCATTCAAACGACTAGGACGTCCCACTTACTCGGTGCAAGCGCCTGAACTTCAAGAAGGGCAACGTTCTGCTCTCGTCAAGGTTTTAAAGTCGCGGGATAGAGTTACGTCTCTACGCGGCGTTTTGCCCGTATCGAAGCCAGCTGTGCTGAACGAGATAAATCAAGCCACTGATGAACCGATGGCACTCTACTCGGCCAAGAACATCAACAAGTTACTCAAAGAACCCCGCTTGTTGCAGCAAGAAGGCTTACTGGTAATCGACGAAGCGCAGAAACTTGGAGCCAAAGACATGGCCGATGTTTTTCAGCTCGTAGACCGGTTGGAAGCTCGCTTGGTGCTGATTGCTCCACGACGAAAAAACGACCCCAGCGAACCATTGCAGATCATTGAAGATAACGGCGTTAAGACCGTCGACATCCTTCAGGAAATGAACCGACCGTTGACGCGAATTGTCGACCCGAAACTGGCCGAACGTTTTCGTCACTACTTGAAATTCGTTAAACCAATACGACAAGCGGAGCCATCCCATGAACCACAACCACATTTCCCTGAGCCATCACGATGACATTCCGTCACAAAACGAAGTTGCCGCAAGCCACCAGAACAAACCGCAGCAAATGGTATCTTTTGTCCAGCTAGACGGCTCACGAACCGCGTTTCCCTACGGCCATCTGTGCAAACTGGAATTCGATGGTTCTAGCCAGATCACCATGACGTTCATGAATGACGTCGTGACCATCGAAGGGCGGGGAATGGACAAGCTGTATGCCAATCTTCGCCGTCAATTGCAGGAAAGTGTAATCGTTGAAAGGGAAGAGCACGCCACTGGCGATGTCTGCGCGTCTTCCATGCAGATATTACGTATTGAGTGAAGCGGAAAACATCTAGGTAATCACGGCGCTTTCTAACCATCGTCGGAACCGCGTGCTACTCTAAACCCAGTATTTACTGCCGTAACGGATGGGTGGCCGTGATTGCGTCTGCAAGATCGAGTATCCCATCGACCGTATCGCCATGAACCACCTCGCAAAACAAGAGTTGAGGCGTCCGGCGATTTGTCTCGATCATAGCGGTTTCGATACCGATCATTCGTCCACTCCCAAACATTACCCGACATGTCAACAATTCCCCAGGGATTGGAACGGTTTTCTGATGGCGGCAAAGTCCCTATCGAACTTTCTGCGTGGCATTTGTTCGAATCCCATTCGCCGCCCCACCAATAGTTTAGATTCCACTGGGTTCCCGCCTTCGCGGCATATTCCCATTCGTATTCCATCGGAAGTCGACAACTCTGTGAATTCCACCTTGCCCATTTGCAGAATACCCAAGCGTCATACCAGCTGACATGAATTACAGGAGACTGATCCTTAGGACTGAATTCGTTGATTTCTGTTGAGACTTGCGAACTGCCGTGACCGTGGGTTGGTGAAAACAAACGAAACCAAGTATTGATTGTGGGCCATTTGCTTATAAGAAACTCTTTTACAAACTGTTTGCGATTCTCTGGCGTCTCGTTCTTCGGATAGTCGCGAGCGCAATATGATTCGAAGTCTTTGTCGCGGAAGATCTGAGCGAGCTGTTTCACTTGTTGTTGGAATTCATCATTTCCATTCTTTCCCCATCCATACGTGACATGCCCGAGTTCTTTTCTCGCTTTGGCTTCAGGGTCTTCTATTCCTAGCAGGAAGTCCTCCGTTTCTTCGGTCAGGAAGGATGGCATGCCCTGCTTGTGTTTTGGCGTCCCCATTTGGAATGAACCACTTGGTATTGCTACAAAACTTTCACAAAACTCTTTTGCGATCGATTGAGGACCTGCCCCACGTTGCCCTGAGAGTATCTGTGTCTCAAATTCTCCGAGGAATGAATTTAACACTCGTTCACTTAAGGCATGTTTACGTTCGGCAAACAGAGACAATTTCCGCCATGCACGGTAAATGAATTCGGTTGACCGCTGCGTGCCATTTAGGGAACCATCCCCTGGACGAAAAAGTGTCTGGACCGCTCGCGTCCAGCAAGTCGGATCCACGACAGAACTATCCATTTCTGTTAAGAATCGCCATACCCAGTAATATGCATCCGTACGGGGAATTGTAGGAACGTAAATCCACTCAGCAATGAAATCTAGGTCTTGGGGTCCGCTAAATTGCGCTAGCCAGACAGCCGCAAAGAACTCTTGAAGAGTTCGGTTTCTCCAGAAGATTTCACAAAGACCGTCAACGGTGTCGAAAAAGCTCTGAGACAAGAAACTGTTAAGCGCATCTACTCCTTCAAGATCATTTTCCAACTCGCTTGCTTGGGCAGGTTCAATTTCATTCAACCGCACCAAGAGAAAATGTCGGAATCTACGAAATTCCCCGCGATGGACACCATTGAAATTCGGGATTGATCCCGAACACGAAGAGCCTTCTACGCTCGCGTTTTGATTTACAACCATTTCGAATGCAATAACTGCCAATAGTTGTGTGGCCCGTTCTATCGAAGCACGTTGCACATTAGACGCCAGCTGCAGATTGCCTCCCTGGCCGATCATTCTAGCCTTGTGAGAATTAGCTATTCCTTTTTCCAAAAGATATTGAGTCGACCGCCAGTAAACATCACTTTCTGTACGAATTTCACGAAGGGTTTCGTCGGGCAGCTCCCTCAAGAATTCAAGGACCCGTGGAGTTGGCAAGATTTCGCATGCCTCGGTGGGTATCAGACCGAGTCGATCTACTCCATCATTTGTTGTCCCAAGAAATAGCCGTTGCTCGTCCTTAGTAAATTCGTCAAGTCGTATGAAGAGCCATTTCGTGTTGCGCCTTCTGGAAAACAGCTGCTCCCAATACCGGGCGAGTGCGTATGGGCGTCCCCCGATAACAATACGGCACTTGTCCCACTGAACATCTTCCAAGCAATCTCGAAGACCGTTTACTATAAGACTGTCTGGTGGAACTTGATCCAGTGCATCTACGAGTAAGACAATTCGCCCTTCATCCCGCAGGCGCTCCAGCGTTTCGACCGTTAGCGAGAAGTCGCGGGCGGCGGCTGGCGACGATCGTTCGAGTCGAGAAGCGAGAAACGAGAGGAGGTCTTTTTCCTGATCGGGGTACTCGCTGAACTGCAAGTAAAACGCCACTTCTGCACTGTCGTCGTCACTCATTGCATATTCGAGCCACTGCATCTCTGTGGTTTTTCCGATGCCACCGTCAGTTGTGATGACCAATCGACTCGCGCTGATCGCGTCTTCTTCTAACTTCACCTCGCGTTGCATCAGTTCGTTGCGTTCGAGTGCGACCCAATGGCTGAGATTGATTTCCCTATTGCGCCCTTGACTCCGAAAATATTCGGGATGCAGGAAGTTCTCTGGATGATGTGCCTCCCTTAGGACATGAATTCCGCGGGAGACAACAAGCGGAGGCTTTGAATCCGATTGGCAACTTGCCCATCTGGTATTCCAGTTTCGCCGAACGACCATTCTGTGGTTTCTGATAAGTTCTTCAGCGTACTCGTCGTCGGGTTTCCTATGTCCCGAGGGTACTGCACTTGAACCATTGTTGCCCCGCCCAGGAATTCGACTTCGAACATTTTCCGGAAGTGACTTGGGATTGTGATGCAATTCGCCAAGTAGCTTGTTCCAACCCATTATTCGGTTGATCGCACTGCACACGAGTTCGAATTTTTCTATTCCCAAGCCCTTAGTTGTCGAACCAAACGCTCGTCGAACAGCGTGCTCGTCCACGCCTGCTTCGCGCGCAATTCTTCTCAGACTTACGTCTTTTTGTGATTTGATTTCTGAGGCGATTGTCGGATCTAGCCGGTGCGAGCTTTTTTTCTCTGCCATGACCTTTTGCTCAACTATGAAAGCGACACTATCTATTTCTCCATTCTTGTCGTTTTGGTTGCAACTCGAAACCCTCGATGGTCATTCCATGCGCACCGGCCAAGTTGAGCACCGTGACCATGTCACTGACAAACCGCTTCATTTCCTCATTACGCGACAATTCGTCTTTCGGGAGCAAATCCAGGATTTCAATTACATTGTCGCGTACCCGCTGGCACCCATTCAGAACTCCCTCTTGCATTCCTGACAATAGCCCAACGGTATCTTCCAGAAGGCCCACCTGCCTCAATGAAAGAAATCGTTGTTCTCCATTCCAATATGATTCCTCAACGTAAAGCAGAGGCAGCAGCCTCTCGGCTGCTGCTTGGTATTCAAATTCGAATTTCTCGTGAGCCGCAGTCTCTTCACTCATGCGTAGGCTTAAACCATAAGTCGCCTTATCGCGCAATACATAATCGACGTGTGCAGCCCATTTGAGATTTCTGTCAGTCGATTGTGGCGCATCAAATTGTTCATAAGTCTTTGACTTTGATCAGTTTTTGTAGGGGCGCGCCACCTTCATTTGCGAGTGGCGCACGTGGCGCCTTCTTAAGGAGTCGTTTGCCGAGTCTATGATGCGACCGTTGACTGTGCGTCGCCGGATTGACTCACAGATCGACTGATTACTGTCCAGAAACTTTGGTCACAACGAACGTTGCCAGAAATTCTGGAATCGAACGCATTCAAGATCGAGGAGACCAGAAATTATGTTGCCAAAACAACTCGCCGAAGCACGTGAAACCAGATTGAGCGATGCAACTTCGTTGCAAAAACTTCTGGAGAGCGATGAATACCGTACGTCGTACGTTCGTACGGCGTTGGATCAAATCGAATTCTACGATAATGGCACTATGACCGTCGAAGGCAGGAACATGCCGTATCTACAAGGCGTTCATGAAGACCTGGCCAAATGCGCCGGAATTCCATTGTCCTTCGGGTACGGCATTCCGTTTGAATTGTTCAAGACCAACTTCGAAGGACTGAAGAAACTACGCAGCCGCGGAATTACTCTCTGTGTCGTCCGCGATTCTGTAGTAGGCATTGCTCCAGCCGGATATCATCCCGTCAAGACACGGGAAGTGTTGAATCGCCTGGATCTGAATGAAGATGTTTGGCGTTGCAACAAAGCAACGGTTTCGGATTTCGGAGTTGAGCTTGATCTGGCTGTTCCTACTGCGACGATCGAACCGGAGCAGGGGGACATAATTAACGTCGGAATTCGCATTACGAATAGTGAAACCGGTGGTGACGCTTTGTGTGCCAGCCTTTCAACATTGAGGTTGGTATGCACGAATGGATCTGTATTCCGCTCCACGGAAAATGTCGTCTACTTCAAGAAATATCAGAAACGCACGGCCGACGCAGCTCTGCGTGCCTTCATATCGCACGCGTTGAAACTAAAAGATCGCGCCCAGTCGTTGGCTCAGAATATCTATCAAGATGTTTTGGACCGTCCGCTCAGGGACGACCAGATGGTCTCGCTATTTCGTGGGCTACAACGGCGCGTCGGTAGTTCCGAAGAGGCTGAATCAATTCTCGATATCGAAAGCGAAGAACGACGCGACATCCAGCGCCGCGAGCGACTTCGTGGTAGCGACGATGAACCCGCATTGACGCGGTTCATGGTTTTTGATGTCCACAACCAGATCACCGCCGCCGCCCGACGTCGTCGTTTACTACTACGCCAGAGTCTTGAGCAGCTGGGTGGCAGTCTTTTGTTCTCTGCTTCCTGATCTTTCGTCCGCAGGTTCGGTGTTCGTCTTGCGCGAACACCGGGTCTCCGGTCTGAAACACGACGGATTGCGGGCGAGCCTCAAGTGTCTCAATCGACTTCCATTGTCCAGAAACCCAATAGGTGCGTTTATGCGAGTACCAATCAAACGCTGTTATCACGGCTTCAACACAAGATCCAAGTCGCGGTATACGGAAAAATCAATCGCTAGTTTTGCTCCACAGCTAGACCGCCACGGCCAAATAAATGACATCGTTGTGACCGAAACGAGTAAGGGGTACGCGGTCATTGCTGGCATGCGACGCGTTTTGGCGGCACGCTTGCTTGGATGGGAAGAAATTTCCGCAAAAGTCATTACTGCCAAAGAAGCAGAGCTCTTGTCGATCAGTCTGAGCGAAAACCTCCATCGTGAAGCCATGCCTCCCATGGACATTGCCGACGCCGTGGAAAAGCTCGCCGAGCTTCAAGGACTCAACCAGACCGAATGTGCCAAACACTTCGATGTGTCAGTTTCCTTCATTTCTGAGTGTGTCAACGCCAAAGCCAGGTTGTCCAAAGCAGTCATCGAAATCCTCAAGGGTCAAGGGATTTCCGCTCATACGCTGATCTCAAAGTTGCCGGAAGACAAGCAACTAGGCGTTGCGCAAGCCTTTGTTTCGAAAGGCTGGACGCGAGCACAACTAAAAAAGCACGTGGCCAAGCTCACCAAAAAGTCCAAGCGCAGTGACCCTCGTGTCACCGTCACGCTCAAAGCTCTACCTACATACGACGCGTTATTCAGTCGCCTAACTCAGGCGATCAACACGCTGAAGACGCTCAAGAACTTTCCATCCGACAAGGTCGACTTCGCTGCCATTCTGTCTGAGGAGACAAACGAATGAACACTCATCCCGTCGCGTTATGGCTTCACAGCCTATTTGTTAAGTATTTCTATGTCTATCTGCCGCCTGAAGGCAGAGAATTTTTCGACAACTGGTCGCCTGACTCCATTGTGATCTGCACGGCCTGTACGCTATGTCTGGCTCTGCTATTACCCACTGTGTTTATCAAAGCTACGTTTCCTCCGCCTAAAAAGCGTCAAGAGGCAATCGTTGCTGGTGGATTGTTTCTACAGCAATTCAACCTCGACCTGCCCAAGGTAACGACGCATGTCATGCTCATTGGTCAATCAGGTTCCGGCAAGTCGTCGTGGATCAAGCGAGCAGCGCCGGAATTGCTCTCAAATAGGATGTGCGGCTGCGTCTTGGCTGCGGTCAAGCCCTCTGAGATCAACTCGTTTCTACATGCAGTGAAAAAGGCCGGACGGACGGATTACAAAATTCTGAAGCCGGGCAAAAGCAAATTCAACCCGCTTGCATATGAACTGTTCGACCGCAAAGGAGGTTCGCCAGAATCGTTTGCATCGTTGCTAGAGCGTTGCGACATGCTCATGGCAACAGCTAGTGATAAAGGCTCGGAATCATTCTGGCGAAAAGCACAAACAGAAACCGCAGTTCACGCGATTGGTGCAGCGAAGATCGCATTCGGTCGCGCCGTCACGCTGAAAGACGTTTACGACGTTGCTGCAAACGTTCCGGCTTCACCGGAATTGGTCGGTAGGAAGCTGGATTCGTGGAGGCAAAACCGTTGCCGAGCCATTCTCGAAATGGCACAGAAAAATGCAGTCACGGAACAAGAGAAACGGCGCGTCAACGATGCGATTGAATACTTAACAGTCAGATTGCCGCAAGCAGGCTCCAAAGTGATCGGCGCGACGTCGATGAGCTTGAGTGGATTGATCGCACCGCTGATACGTGGCCAGCTTTACGACACTGTTGTCACAGAAACAAGTGACATCACCCCCGACGATGCGTTAAATGGCCAACTCGTCGGCCTCGACTGTCCTGTGCTTGAAAGCAAAGGCAACCACTTATTACATGCGCTATTCATGCTTCAAAGCCAAGAAGCTTGTCTTGCGAGGGAAATTACAAAAACCACGCCGTACGTACTGATCTTTGTTGACGAGTACCAACTTATCGCCTCGCCTGAATTCGACAGTGAAGCCATCACGGTATTCAGAAGTCAACGCGTCGGAAAGATTACCGCTGTTCAGTCGCTCAGCGTTCTTCAGAACGCGATGGATGACGGTATTCGGGCCAAGCAGCAAGCTAACGCACTCGTTGGCAATCACGCTACCCACGTCTACTTCCAAAACACCGACGAAGAAACGGGCGAGTTCTTTTCAAAGCTGTGCGGCAAGCAGATACGCACGCTTACAGGAGGCGGCCAATCTGCGTCCGAAAACCCAAGCGTGCTGAAAGGTAATTTTTCGATGAACTTTCACCAGACCTTGATGGAACGCAAATTACCAAGCGCTTTATCGCGCTTGCGCGGCGGAGGGACGCCTGATTTCACTGTCACTTGCTACCTGCATCAAACCGGTACGAAGTTCGAGAACGGACTTCCATTCACAAAGCGTTCGTTTACTCAAGATCTTAGTTAGGAGACTGTCATGAACCACGATAAACCACCAACACTTGCGCAGGAAATGCAGGGAATAGGCTCGCTTTTCCTTTGGGTTAGCTTTGCGTCCAACCTGCCGCTTCGCACATTCTCTCGCGTTTTTGGAACGATGGGGCCGATGGTCATGTTGCCCTATTCGATTTTTATCGGCTACTTCTCGTTGTTGTTTTTTTCAACGCTGATCTTTGGGACTGATCCCAATCTTTATGCGTTTTGGTTTTGCTACCTCAGTTCAATGATGTCAATGCTGCACATCGTCATGCACATCTACAACCACATCAGGGGCCGAGGCGTACACAACCACTGCACGGGCTTGTCGTGGTTTAACTACATCAAACGAACAGGCGACCCGGATTTAAACGCTGCTCATGGCGATGCACTGTTTGCGGCTGCGTTGGCCGTTGTCTTCTACGCTCTTGAATCACCATCACTGGGCTTTTGGTTCGTCATCAATATCGGGCTAGCCTACTTCGCTTACTTCTTCGTCGTTGCACGCGACACGATGCGACAAACGGGAGTTGCCAGTTCACTCGTCGACAACGAGTACTGGCTCCGTCTTTTAAAACGCGCTGAGCAAGACATGGAGGATTTGGAATGAGGAATCTACTTAGCAACGCGTTTGACGCTGCTGTAAGCGTCGGAAAGGCTGCTGGCCAGTACATGAAAGATGTCGTCACTGGTAAGAAGCTCATGCAAGGGCTGAACGATGGCGGCAAGTTCTTTGATGGCTGGATAGCGCACGGAGCAAGCGAGCTTTACAACGTGATGTGGAAGGGAGAGGTCGCACCAATGTATTCGCATTCACGAGCGCCTCCGATCAACGGGCAGGAAATCGGACCACCTAACGTGGAGCAACCCGACGTAGCAAACGAACTGATGGACGCCGTGAAGGCGCAAGCAAAGGCACATTACCAAGTAGACAAAATGGAGCTAAGTCACATGGAAATCGACAATCACATTTCAATTGACCAACCCGACATTACCGCCCCTGTAGACAACAACATCAGCATGGATGTCGGTGTCGATCCTCCTGTCATGGACAATCAGATTTCAATGGACGACATGCAAATCGACGTTGGAGGCGTCGAAGTGTCCGAACCCATTACGCCACCTCACCCTGAAATGGAGATCTAGCAATGCAAACTTTCGTAGGCAAATGCCTTACTCAGCTGTCTGTCCTCGCGTTCCTGTACATCCTAGGTTCGGAGGGCATTCAAGAAGCAATGATCGCAACGGCAATCTACATTGCTCCGTTCTTGCTTATCGTTTCCGCCGTTTGTTACGCCGCACCACTTGTCCTGCCTGCGTTTGTCAGGGGCTTGTGGCGCATCATGACGACCATTTACGAGTACGTCGCTACGTTTGGCGATTACTACGAAGACGACGAGGAGGACGAAGACGAGTCCTTCGCAACCAGTGGAGCTGCATGATGGAACTGATAGATATCGACAGCATTAGGCGAATGCTCGCCGACAAACTAGATGACCTTGCTTACGTCATCAGCCGAATGTCAGATCAGCTAGTCAGCAGTCTGTTCAGTGCAATCGGTGATTTCTTCGTTTATGTGTTTCACACGCCGCACCTGATGGGCATGACCCTAGCCATCATCGGCGCTATCGTCATGTCGAAGAACGAAAGGAGGAATTGAGGAGCCGTTACCGTTTCGTATCTGGAAGTTTAATCAAGGAGTTAGTCATGGAAAAAGAACCAACCCAAGAACCAGAACGTGAAAGCACGTTAGGCAAGACTCTTGCCAAAATCGTCCGCATCATCGAGCCGATTTATGATGAAACCGACGCTGGGCTTGGATGATGTACACCGTCAGCCAAGTAGCTGAAAAGCTCAACGTCAGCCCAAAAACAGTCTACGCCTTGTTGAGGCAAGGGCTGGAACATTACCGCGTCGGAAACGCCATCCGCATTGATGACCGGCAAATCCAAATGTATCTGGATGCACAAAAAATACGAGAGGACAGTGCTCCAACACCGCCCCCTCGCAAGCAAGCCCCAAAGCTCAAACACTTGCGTATCGACTGAGCTGAGGCATCACCTAGCCTCGCCGTTTTACGGCGAGGCGCTTTCTGGAGTTTACCATGATTGTTACGCATTGGTTTCTGCGATGCAGTTATTGCCGCGAAGGCTGGTATTCAACCGACCGTGTAGATCGCTGTCCGCACTGCAACCACATGACTGCGTCCCTCTCTCGGCATATCCCGCCACGGGGGTTGCCATGAGCTATCACTACTTCGTTTGTGACCGCTGCAATGCCAAATGGTTTCACAAGTCGCAACTCTGCCGTTGTCCTCGGTGCGATTATTCCGAGGTTTCCAGCGAAAAACTAACGCCGCCTTGGCTTTAGCAGGGCGCGTGGGTCACAGAATGGCATTTCCTTCGAATGCTATCTTTTGAAAACCTGATTCACGCTGCCTCATTCAGAGGAGGCAGCGTTTTTGTATGACGCGATCCGCCGTCCGATTCACTGAATGGCTCTTCTCAACGCGTCGTCAGCTTTGTTTCGATGCGAGTAAACGCTCGCGACCATCTGGCCGTTCGTGTGCCCTAGCAATGCTGCCACGGTCAGGTGATCAATGCCTTTATCCAACAATCGCTCCGTGAACGCATGTCGCGATCGGTACAGACAAACTTTCCTTCCGACCTTGTCCTTGATCCTGTCCAGTCGCTTGTTCAATGAATACGCCGTCCAGGCGCCGCCACGTGCGTTGGTAAACACGAATTCAGTCGCGGTCGTGAGCCGTCGATCAACGATCTTCCTGGCCACGTCGTTCAGATAAATCACACGAGAGTGCTTCTTGCCTTTCGACTTCTTCGTTGGGAATTCGATGCGGTCGCCCCGAACATACTCTGGCCGCATAGTGCGGATCTCGTGTGGCCTGGCTCCGGTTTCCCATGCGAATTGCACCACGTCACCGAAGCACTTGTCCGTATGCTCCAGGATTAGTCGGTATTCTTCTGCGGTCATCGGGTCTTCACGCCGTTCACCCTTTGGTTTTGGAATCGATGTGCACGGATGCAGATCCAACAAACCAACTGACACGGCCCATTTGAAGCTGCGTTGAACCGCTCCAGCCGCTTGCCGCTTTCGACTATTTCCCCACGAATCACGGGAGTCGATGTACTCGATCACGTGATAAGGTTTCAGCTCAGCGGCAACCATCAACTTCCCCCCGGGCAGCCACGAGTAGAACGCTTCCAAATGATGTTGGTAGTCGCTCGCGGTTCTCGGTGATCGATGCTTGATGCACCAGCCGATGAACTTGTCGGCGACTTCCACCGCTAGGATTGGTCCGCGAATCACTTCGCCTTTGGACTTTGCCAGCATTAGCTCGTGGAACGTCTGTTCGGCGGTGACCTTGTCTTTGCCAAGGTTGTGTTGCTTTCCACCGATTTCGACGTACCAGGTCTTGTTCTGTTTCCGGAACCACGGTTTGGATGGGCGTGCCATGAGAGGTTTCCTGCATTATTTCCTGCATCTGGTGAATACTAGATGTGCAGGAAACTGAGGAAAGGCACTTCTGATACCGTATTTCAGCGGCTGAAAAGAAGTGAAGCTGCTGGGGC
>JAGQPC010000062.1:11724-24050 GCA_020426925.1 Planctomycetales bacterium
GTTGCTCTACCGACTGAGCTACAGCTTCAGTGCTGGTCAAGCTTTTTATTCGCTCGACCAGCGATCCGGATAAATTAGCAGGATTTGATTTCCTCGACTAGGGCCACATGAGACGCATAGTGCCCACTTTTCCGCTTTCTGAGTTGCGGTTTTTAGGATCGTGGGGGCAGCGAGCGGATGTTCTTATTCTCGCTAGTGGGGAAATCTCGGATTTCTTTGAATCCTGGAGTTTCGTCGCTGGCAGCGAGAGGCGATTCGCCGAGCGCAGACGCGTAAAATCGTTGCGAGTGACGTGATGTGGGCGCGTCTTCTGCGGAGCGAGCTGATAGTAGCGACGACGGCGGTGGAGATTTGTCGTCGACTTGATCGGCCCAGCTCGCGAATGCGATTGATTGGCTTTGCCCGTCGGGTACGTTTGCCTTCCAAAATGTCGTCATATCCAGGTAGTTGTTATCAGCACCTCGGTAGAAAAGCAAGCGAGGCAGGCTTTCGAGATCGACATTGGTTCCCGAATGGGTCACGTACGCGGACCAGGCTCGTGTGCGCAGAACGCTGCGCTGAATGTTCATGCGAACGCGAGCTGGATAGGAATTCAAGTTGTTTTCCGTGAACTCGGCAAGCCCGTTGTTAGCGATGGCAGTCACATGCTCTAGATGAACCGTGATTGAAGGAGGCGAGCCGTCTGTCGATGCAGCAACGGCATTGATCAGCTGCTCGGTGGAAACGAACAGTCCGTTTGTCCACCACAAGTCGAAACTTTGCGCAGTTGCCGAACGCAAGAACGTCGCTTCGCCTCGGACCGATGAATTGACTAGTTCGATGGAAGGCGATTCGAATTGAGAAGCATCGGCGAGCATGACGTCGGAACTTGTATAGCCAAGTCGAATGACAGCCGCGTCTTTCGCGTGGCTACGAAAATCTCTATCAGCGTTCGCGATCGTAACGGTGCAATCTTCTAATGTCAGCGATCCCTGCTGAGCTAAGGTGAACATCGTCCACTTCTGAATGCCTGAGAATTGCGGGACCTGCAACACGAGATCGATCCCGCGGAGGTTCAGTGAACCCACGATTCGAAACAACGCCTGAGACCGAGGGCTCATTTCGCTATCAAACCGAATCTTGGGCGTGAACCCATCTGCGGCTTGAATGGTAAACGTAGAGCTGCGGTCATCGGAAGGTTGTCCGATCTCGGGAAGTTCGCTGACCCCCAGTTCGTCGACACGAAGCTCGATCAGATCGATGCCGCGTCGCTTAGCAGCGTACATCGCGTCCGCTAGCGAGTCATACGCCGGAAATCCATTCACGAATCCACCGTTTCTTGCAGTCGCGACGACGATTCGTGGGCGATCCTCTGCCACGGTAGGCTCTCGACCATCATCGTTACTTTCAGCTGTGGCGGTATTCTCGTCGTTGGTGGATTGGTCCGTTGGCGCCGAGACTTCCGTCATATCGCCTGCGTCCGGCTCTATGTCATGCTCAGTCGATTGAGCATCCACTGAATTTGTGTCGCCTTCGGGAAACGACGTCGGCAAGGTGTTGACGTTCGGAGTGAACGCGGGCAACGCAAACTCAGGCTCGTTCGCACCGTACGTTACTTTGTCTGAATGGATCTGAATGGAGTCAAAAAAGACCAGGACCGTGCAAAATAAAATCGACGGAACAATCCACGGCAAATGAAACTCCAGCCAGCGGAATCGAGACTTGCTCGCGGAAATGAAAATCGGTTCGCCGTGAGTTGATGTTCTCCAGCCAAGTCGTTCGCCGATCGCGAGCAATTCGCCGATCAGATCGCTGGGTTGTTGATAGCGATCCGATGGCTTCTTCGCCAACATCCGGCTGAGCACGTTGGAAAGCTCGATGGGAATATCTTTGCGCCATTCCCGCGGATCGGGCGGTGCATCTCCACTGTGGCTTAGCAGTTTCTGCAATACAGTTCCGTCAGGAAACGGCGGCCGTCCAGTCAACATGTAATAGAGCGTGCAACCTAGTGAGTAGATATCACTCCGCACGTCTGCCTCGCGTGGATCACGTGCTTGCTCCGGAGAAATATAATCGAACGTCCCCAGCGTGACTCCGGTTGCAGTCAGATCGTTTGATTGCGTCTGGACCTGGTAGAGTCTCGCGAGTCCCATGTCGACCAGTTTTGCACGCCCGTCATTGGTTACCAAGATGTTGGACGGCTTGATGTCTCGATGCACTACATTTCGCTCGGCGGCGTGGTTGAGTGCTTCGGCGATTTGGAGCGTGAAGTCGAACGCTTCTTGTGCTTCAAGTAGCCCGCGACTTGCCACCAAATCGCGGATATTGGTTCCGTCGATATATTCGAAGACGATAAAGTACCAACCGTCTTCTTCACCAACAAAATAGACTCGTGCGATGTGTTCGTGATCTAGCCGAGCCGCACTTTGGGCCTCATTGCGAAACCGACGAACGGTTTCTTCGTCAGACCCGTGATCGCGAGAGAGAACCTTCACCGCGACAGTACGTTGCAGCATTGTGTCGATTGCACGAAAGACGGCGCCCATTCCGCCGCCGCCCACAAATTCGAGCAGCTCGAAGTGCGCAAGCCTGCGCCCAACGAGCGTGCTTCCCAATTCTTTCGGGCCAAGTTGTTCGTGAGCTGCGGAGAAGGTCGGTGGCCGCGATGAGATGATCGTCGCGTCCTTTTCCGGAAAGTGATTCGATTTTGGAGTAGCGTTTTTATCGTTGGATGCGAGCGGAGATTGCTGCGGTGAAATCTCGCCAATGTCAGCGGTTTCGGTCGAATCAGGCGCGAAATCTCGATTGTGTTGCATTGCCTGACCAGACTGTGAAGAGAGAAGCATGCAAGATGCCGCCACAGACAAGAAAGATGCTGCTTCCCGTAAGTCCATTCTATTTGACGCAACGTATGCGTCAAACATTCATGACCTCATCGTAACGACGCTTTTAACTTGCGCTGCTTTTGTAACCCGATAGGTTAGCAAGGGATAATTCTCCCTCTTGGGGGCCCTCGCTTCACGCTTCGGGTTGCGATTCTTCAACAGACAACAAAGAATGCACAACTTCAAAACGACTGCGTCGCCTACAATGC
The DNA here is from genome assembly GCA_020426925.1 of Planctomycetales bacterium. GTDB lineage: Bacteria > Planctomycetota > Planctomycetia > Pirellulales > Pirellulaceae > JAGQPC01. The sequence continues at coordinate 14,798 of JAGQPC010000062.1, forward strand.
GAAGCCTGCAGGCTTCCCAACAAATGGATTCGTTTCAATTTCTTGACCGACAGTGGTGCTGGGGCCGTGGCCCGGTAGGACCATCGTGTCTGCGGGCAGTCTGAATAGTACATTGTGGATTGAATCGCGTAGTTGCTGGAAGCTGCCATCGGGAAAATCGGTACGTCCGATGCTACCTTTGAATAGAACGTCACCGCCAACGACCACGAGCGGAGTCAGGTCTCTGCAAACGAATACGACGTGTCCGATTGAGTGCCCAGGAGTATCGAAAACTTCGAGTGAGATCCCTGCTAGCTGGAGCACGTCTCCCTGATCGACTGTGCGATCGGCCGGTGGACTGGTGAGTGGCAAACCGAAAGGGGCAGAGAGATTTTTGTCCGGGTCGGACAGTTTGTCTTCGTCTCCAGATCCGATCAGCAGCGGACAATCAGGCCACTTTTCTTTCATAACTCCGTTGCCCGCGATGTGGTCACTGTGTCCATGCGTGTTTAAGATCGCAGAAGGTGTCAAACTATTTTGATCTAGAAAGCGTAATATCTTGTCTGGTTCGAGCCCCGGATCAACAACGATGCAGTCGGATTGGCCGTCGCGCCAGATGATGAACGTGTTCTCCGCGAACGGTTGCGATAGAACACTTTCGATATGAATTGATTCGATCTGCAAAGCTGCTCTCCACGGAACGGTTGGAACTGAGTAGGATTTAACGAAAATACGCGCAGTTACTAGATTTCTGCCACCCGATTGCAACGGTTGATCCGGCCTCCACTGCTAGACCAGGTATTGTAATGGGCTAACCGGAATGTGGCGATAACTACAACCAATGACGCTGCTCAGGGACGAGCAAGGGTGAACGACCCGATCCAAGGAGAGTACGGATGTCGCAATCAAAATTGTCTATTCATCGCCGGCTAGTCGGCGCACTAGCCGTTGTTTGTATTGCGGCAGTTTATGTAAAGGCGGATGAATCGGGTACGGTAAAGCGAGACGGTTTGCATGAGCCGGTTTACCGAGTTTCAAAACACCCAGACCCAGCAAAGCTGGAGGAATCGACTGTCAGGCAAGACGCGGTGACGAGAACCACCTCCGTTCCAGCTCGTAGCGTGAAGGTCTCCGACAGCCCTAGTCGCAAGCCTCATCCGTTGGACGACGCGCTCGAGATGGCACACGCATCTCTCAACCATATCGATCTGCACGTGAAGGATTACACCTGCACGCTGGTAAAGCGAGAGCGGATCAATGGCAGGCTGCTGCCTCATGAATTCATGACATGCAAAATTCGGAACGAGCGGTCAGATGGCACTCCATTCAGCGTGTACATGAAATTCACAAACCCCAGTTCAGTTCGAGGACGCGAAGTAATCTACGTTCAGGGCGAGAACGACGGAAACATGGTTGCCCACGAAGGTGGCTTCAAGAGCTTCTTGCCCACAGTGACGCTCAAGCCTGACGGTGCCTTGGCAATGCGGAACCAGCGTTACCCAGTCACCGAAGTCGGCTTGCGAACTTTGACGGAACGACTTATCGAAAAAGGCAATCGCGACCGCGAGCTTGGTCCATGCACGGTCAAAATCCTTTCCGGTGCGAAAGTCGCAAAACGCCCGTGCACATGCATTGAAGTTCGACACGACGAACGCAAACCGCAGTTGGATTTTCATGTCGCCAGAGTGTTTGTTGATTCGGAGTTAAACGTTCCGATTCGGTACGAAGCCTACGAATGGCCAAGCAGACCAGGCGGTGAGATGGAGTTGATCGAAGAGTACTCATACATTGACCTGAAGTTGAATGTTGGCCTTACAGACGAAGATTTCGATCAAAACAACAGCCAGTACAATTTCTAGTCCGCGTTCCGAAGTGACGAGTTATCACGTGGAGCATTGTCCGGTGTGCTGGTTTCTGAACTGTAGAAGTGGCATGAGTGATCGGTGGCGGAAGCGAAGAACGCATCCCAGCGCCCGTGTGCCGCTGGATGCGCAGGTTTCACCCTAGGTCGCTTCAGAACTCACGCCGTCTACGACAGACTTCTCTGTCGTCTGGCTACGGTGGAGAAGTCTTAAATCCTTGCGCGGCAAGCCAATCTGGTTCATTCACCTGTCAGGCGAGTTGACAGTAAACTTAATTCTGTTGACACGTGGCTCGACCGCCCCTAATTAGTTTCAAGACTGTAATTCGACAATCGATGGCGTGGCCGTTAAAGTAACGCAAGTTACTGGTGAGCCGGGCGATCACGGTTGCTTCACGCCCTGTCACCCCATTGCAAGGAAACTCAGCGGCGAATGCACGCAACGAGTTCGACGAATAACGTGATGCGCGGCGGCCGAATAGAAAATGAAACAACCGTCATCTGTAGATGAACCTCAACAGTTGCTGCGCAAATTGGGACCATACATGGCGATTGCCATGGTCGTCGGCAACGTGATTGGGTCGGGGATCTTTTACAAACCTGGAAACATCGCTGCAGCTTCGGGCAATTTTACGCTGATCATATCGGTGTGGATCGCCGGTGGGCTGCTATGCGTCTTCGGCGCGATGTGCTTTGCGGAGCTTGGTACGATGTTTCCGCACGCGGGTGGAATCTATGTCTACCTCAAGCATGCATACGGAGAACTAGTCGCGTTTCTTTTCGGGTGGACTGAATTTGTGTTACTGCGGCCGGCGTCTATTGGTGCGTTGGCTGTAGCCTTCATAGGTTCGTTTACCTTGGCAATGGGATGGCAAGCGTCCGATTTGACTCAGTGGTTACTTTGCTCCGCACTGATACTGATGATGGCCTGGATCAATGTCTTGGGTGTCATTTGGGGCGGGCGCATGCAGCTAGTAACTACTTTGTTGAAAGTCGGTTTTTTAGCCTTGGTCGCGCTCGCGCCGTTCTGGACGGTTCCATTTGCAGGATGGATGGTTAGTGTCAGCAACTTTGAATCGGCGCCAGCGACTTCCGAGAACGCAGGAACGTTTGGCGCACAAATCGCGATGGTATTGCTGGCAGTCATGTGGGCGTACGATGGTTGGCACGGCATCACTCCGCTTGCTGAAGAGGTTCGTGATCCACAGCAGAACATTCCGTTAGCCCTGTTTGGCGGCATCGGTATTTTGGTCGTGCTGTATGTAGCTGCGAACGTGGCCTATCACAGCGTTATGTCGATGGCAGAAATGCGAGCGTCCGGCGACCACGCTGCAGAGCAAATGCTGGGCAAGCTTTCGGGTAACACAGGACGAGCGGCCATTTCGGGAGTCATCATGTGCAGTACGTTCGGCGCGATCAACTCGAACATTTTAATGGCACCTCGCATTCCATTTGCGATGGGACGTGACGGACTTTTCCCGAAAAGTCTGGGACGAGTTCATCCTCATTTTCGAACGCCAGCGATCGCGATCATCGTAACTTCCTTGATGGCCATCGGGCTGATAGGTTTGATATCAATTGGCAAAGCGTTCGTTGAAGGCACTTCAGTGAGCGAAACGACTTCGATGAACCTTTGGCAACAAATCGTTCAAAGCTTGCAAAACGATTCAACGTTCAGCTTGTTGACGAATTGTTTTGTTTTTGTCGCGAGTCTGTTTTATGCTCTGGCTGTCGTTGCCGTAATCGTATTGCGTTATAGATTGCCCAACGCGGATCGGCCGTACCGAACGTGGTGCTATCCTGTTGTCCCAGTGGTGTTTAGCACTGTCTATTTGTGGTTTTTGGCTCAGATTTACTCGAGCAATCCGGCTGAGTCCCGCACGGGGATGCTGTTGATTGCGTTGGGCATACCGATATTCTTCGCAATGCGTCGGTGACTTGAACAGCATGAAGTTGCGACAACGTGAACCCGGTGAGATGACTTGTTGCTTCATCGACTGCGTAAATCGAGGAATTAAGAATGGCCAGTCTTCAAGTGATTAGAGTTTTTGGCTCACTCGTAATCGTTCTTGCATCAACTACGGTAGTCGCTCGCGAGTACGAGTTGCTTATCCGAGACGGCATGATCGTTGATGGCACGGGCAATCCAGGATACATCGGAAACGTCGGTATCGATGGTGACAGGATCGCTGCAGTCACCCGCGATTCTTCCACAACCGGGAAGCGTGAGATTGACGCGCGCGGGTTGGTCGTGTCACCGGGGTTTATCGATATTCACTCTCATTCTGATTTCGTGTTGCTGGAAGATGGTGACGCTCAAAGCAAAATCCGCCAAGGCGTCACAACCGAAGTCTTGGGTGAGGGAAACTCGGCCGGACCTCGCGTCGGGAAGTTGGGGCCTAAACGAGTCGTTGTTGACGGCAAGCAGACGCAATGGTCAACGCTTGCTGAGTACTTTGATGTGCTTGACGCGGCCACAACTTCTGTCAACGTGGCGTCCTATGTTGGACTGTCCAACGTGTGGGAGTGCGTGATGGGGCAATCGTTTGACCGCCCGTCCGAGCAGCAGCTCCAGGAAATGGAGGCGTTGGTTGATCAAGCAATGAAAGACGGCACATTCGGACTGTCCAGCCAAGTGATGATGCCGCCAGGTTCACTGGCCACGACAGACGATATTGTTCGACTGTGCAAAATAGTTGCTCCGTATCGCGGAATTTACTCGACGCACATTCGCAATGAGGGAACCGGTGTCTTCGAATCAGTACGCGAGGCGATTGAAATCGGCGAACGCGCTGGAGTAACCGTTGATGTCATTCATCTGAAGATTGCCGATCAACAGTTTTGGGGGCGCATGAACGAAGTCGTCGCGATGATTGACGCTGCTCGAAAACGTGGAGTTAACGTTCAGGCAAATGTCTATCCATACACGCGAGGCAACAACAATCTGTCCAGCATCATTCCTCCGTGGGCTCACGAGGGCGGTGAGGAAGCACTCATTGCGAGATTGAAGGATCCGGAAGAGCACGAGAAGCTGAAACGCGATATCGTTGGAACGATTCCGGGATGGTACAACCACTTTACGGCGGTGGGAAAAGACTGGAGCCGAATACTGGTCAGCGGCAACAATCAATACCAAGGGCTGACGATGGATCGCGTTATGGCGTTGCGAACCAACGGTCAAAAGGCCCCCGACTATCTGGAAGAACTGTTTAAGATCCTGGTGGAGCAAGACGGTTCTGTCGGCGCGGTTTATGCTCACCACACCGAGGCCGACATGAATCTCGCCATGGTTCAGCCGTGGTGTTCGATCGGATCCGACGGATCAGCCTTTGCAACCGAAGGGCCACTGCGGCGAGGCAACCCGCATCCTCGGAATTTTGGAACTTTTCCGCGAGTGTTGGGCGTCTATGTGCGCGAAAGATCTTTATTGCGTTTGGAAGACGCAATTCGAAAAATGACATCGCTCAACGCTGTAAAGATCGGACTTACGGATCGCGGACTTCTAGCGTCCGGACAATTTGCGGATGTTGCAGTCTTCGATCCAACTAGCACGATTGACCGAGCAACTTATACGCAGCCGTTCCAATACAACGACGGCATTCGGTTTGTGATCGTCAATGGCGAAATCGTACTTGAAGATGGTAAACACACAGGCGCACGGCCTGGTAGAGCGTTACGCCGCGCAAGCGATTAATGCCTCGTCTGATTGGTTCGCAGCGTTTGTACTACCCGACTCCAATAACCGTAGGATGGACAAACGTTGTACCCGTCGACGTCTTCATGAGAACCTCGATTGCGTTTGCCGCAGATTAGTGAAGTGCGAAGGATGGTTGTGAGTGCAACCGTTTTGTCACCGAATATCATCAGGCGAGACGGGACCATCGACCATGTAGTAAGCCGATTTGGAACATCGCCAAGAGAGTAGGAAATGCGAGTGCCGTTGACTGCCGTTGGCCGATTCAGAACCAGTCGCGATCAGAAGGCGAGCCCGCTGTTTCGAACAACTGCTTTAGATGAAATCGAATTGCGTTGTCTAAACTGACTCGCTCGCTGCGAGAATATTCAATGTCGAGCCACACGATGGTGCCGCTGGAATCGAGCAGAAACGTTCGAGGCGGCTTCATCGTCGAGATCGATTCGTATGCGTTTTCGGTGTCCGCTAAAAGGGCAATGCCGCTAGGAATCTGACTGCGGAATTCCTGGGCTCGCTGAATGTCGCCCACGTGGACTGCCACCACGGCAACGTCGTAGCGGCCGTACTTGACGAACACGTCTTGCTCCAGGCGACGAACTTGCTCTTCCGAAGGAGCGAATTCCAAATCCGCGAAAACGACAACGGTCAGTTTCGCGCCAAGTGAAGATTCCAGCGACTGTAGCCGTGCATCGGCGTCGGCAGTTGTAAATTGATATTCAGCCAGCGAGTCCCCGACTTTGCGAAGACACGTATCGCCGTATGCTTTACTCAGCAAAACTTGCGGAACGCGTACATCGGAGTTCTTCAGCACGCTGGAAAAATCAGAGGAGCCACTCGATCGACTGACCGCCCGTTCTTCTGTCGTTGAGTCGGCCGGCGTCGATTGTTCAGTTGGAATCTCTCGCTCAAGCTCGACGACACGTTGCTCCGTTTCGGCGTCGTCGCTTATTGGGGGATCGCTTGGGGACGTAATCCTGCGCGGCTTCGCGTCGTGTTCAACAGACACATCTGCAGTCGTGTTCGATGTGCTTTCATTGCACCCGACCGCGTGCAGCAAAACGCCGACCAGAACAAGGACGATAACGAGTGGCGAATCCAATTTCATGTCGTTACTCTTCACTCTTCTAGCGTGACAAACCGAAAAGCTGTCACTATCGACAAGGATACTTATCCAAAGACCGGGTTTACCCGTCCTGTGGCTTGATCGATTTGATGTAGAGCTCCTGCAACTGCTTGTTGTCAACTGCGCCAGGAGCCCCGGTCATCATGTCGGCTGCTTTTTGTGTTTTTGGGAAAGCGATGCAATCACGAATGTTGTCCAATCCGCCAAACAGCATCACGAATCGGTCGATACCAAGAGCGATTCCTCCGTGCGGCGGAGCGCCGTATTGCAACGCGTCCAACAAGAATCCAAATCGTTCTCGTGCCGATTCTTCATCCATGCCCAGCAAGCCAAATACTTTTTGCTGTGTGGCGCTGTCGTGGATTCGGATGGTACCGCCGCCAGCTTCAGAACCGTTGATCACTAAGTCGTACGCAATGGCTCGTGCGTTCCGTGGTTCCGTGTCGAGCAATCCCACGTCCTGAGGACGCGGAGCGGTAAACGGATGATGCATGGCAACCCACCGTTGCTCTTCGTCATCGAACTCGAACATTGGGAATTCCGTGACCCACGAAAAGTGCATTTGGCCAGGTTCGTATAGCTTGAGTTCTTTGGCGAGTCGACGTCGGAGTCCGTTCAGTGTTCGGCAAGTTACTTCGTAGTCATCCGCGCTGAATAGTAGGAAGTCGCCTGGTTCACCGCCCATCCGCACCTTGATTTTTGCCAACAGGTCGTCCGAAAAATTCTTGGCAATTGGAGACGCAAGTTTTCCCTCGTCATCAACTTTGAACCATGCCATGCCTTTCGCGCCGAAGTCTTGAATGACGTAGTCTGTTAGTCCGTCGATGTCTTTTCGAGAGTAGTTTGGCGCCGCACCCTTGGCGTTAATTCCGCGAACTCGACCGCCTGATTCAGCAACTGCTTTGAAAACTCGGAACTCCGCCTCTGCTGCCAAATCAGTGCAGTCAATCAATTCCATGCCATAGCGAAGGTCAGGAGCGTCATGACCGTACCGTTCCATAGCTTCATCGTATGTCATCCGAGGCAATGGCAAGGCTACATCAATGTTCAAAAGGTCCTTTGCCAGTCGTGCTACCAGTCCGTCGATCATCCCTATAATATCGTCTATATCGATGAATGACATTTCGACATCCAGCTGAGTAAACTCTGGCTGTCGATCGGCTCGAAGGTCTTCGTCCCGAAAACATCGCGCCACCTGAACGTAACGATCGTAGCCCGCGATCATCAGGATCTGCTTGTACAGCTGAGGAGATTGCGGCAGGGCAAAAAACGAGCCTGGATGGACGCGACTTGGCACCAAGTAATCACGAGCTCCTTCCGGAGTGCTACGACCGAGAACCGGAGTTTCTACGTCGATAAAATTGTGCTCTTCAAAGTAGTCTCGCATCGCTTTAATGATGCGGCTGCGGAGCATCAGCGTTTCCTGCATCGCCGGTCGTCGAAGATCCAAGTAGCGGTGTCGCAACCGTAGATCTTCACCGGGAAGCTCTTGTTGAGATGGAACAAATGGAGGCTGTTTGCACTTGTTCAGTAACTCCAGACTTGCGGCGCGAACTTCAATCTCGCCGGTATCGAGTTTAGGGTTAACTGTTCCTTCCGGGCGCGGTGCAACTAGACCTTCGACCTTGATCACATCCTCGTTTCGCAACGATTTGGCCTGCTCCAAGATTTCTTTGGTCTCGGGCCCAAAGACGACTTGGCTTTTCCCATAGCGGTCTCGAAGGTCGACAAAAATCGTTCCGCCATGGTCACGGTAGCTATCGACCCAACCGCAGAGCGTAACAGTCTCGTCTTGGTTTGATGCGCGAAGCTGGCCACATGTATGACTTCTTAACAAAGGACTTTCCTTTAGGTTGCTACCGATTTTGGTGTTTAGATGATTTGAACCCGGTATTTTGATCGAACGCGCTCGTTTACGCAACGCGGCCAAAGATGGCCGGTTCGGTTCATTCTGCCAGCATCGGCAATTCACGCAGCGTAACCGAGCTGCTTGTTTGTCAATTACGATCAGCGGGCATATTGCGGTTGCGCTGGTTTTGCCATTTAGGTTCTGGTTTAACCAGCGACGGCATTCCGTTGTGTTGAAACCATTGACACCACAGTATCGCCGGGATGGGGAGAGACCGCGTCATCAGCCGTGATCACACTCAAGACGCCATTATCTGAAATCACAAACATTAGGAGCGAATCTTGTCCGTTTGCGTCCAGAAAATCGTCGTACGTAAATTCATCGCTTAGCTTCGTTTTTTTCACACGCGCCCCCGCCGCGTATCGAGAATTCATCGTCTCAAAGTGAGCGTCTGAGGCAAAAAGGTACCGTCCCTTCATATGAGCCGATGGGTCTCGTCTTTTCGAAGTCTCCCCATCAGGAGGCAATTGAAAAACGGAAGCTCGTCCGAACACTGATTCAAATTCTACAACTGCCAATCGGTTTAAGTCGTCATTTGGTGTCATGGCCATCAGTTGTCCGATTCCTCCCAGATCAAGTTCTTCCATGTACTCCGAAACAATGCTTGCGCATCGACAAGGCAATCCCTCCATGCGGGCGGCAGAAATGTTCTTGTAATTTGTGTCGACAAGGAGAACTTCAAAGCCT
>JAGQPC010000063.1 GCA_020426925.1 Planctomycetales bacterium
AATTCAGGGCCCGTGAACGGTTACGGCTTTACGGATTTGTTCTGCTGAGCGGTCTCTCCTCGTCTGGCTTGAATCTCAGACCAGATTTCTTCATCGCCGATCCCTTCAAGCACCGACTTTACGCGAGCTTTTTTGCGTTCGTAGCGAACATCGTCGGCCGAGTCGACCTCTTCCAGAAAAGCCCAGACATTATCGACCGCCTTGCTGATAGTCTCGTCTCGCCCAGGGAGCGAAATGACGCTCATCTTTTGAGCAAAGTAGGCGTTGCTGGCCGTGCGAATGAGCAAACGGTTCAATTCGGTGCAGTTTTCGCTGCAATAGGGACCGAGCCATGGTCGGTTACCGTCGCAGTGTCCGAGCGCGCGCGTATCGAATCCGACTGCCTCTGCAAGTTGACGCCTGGCCCCACATTCGCAGCGGATGCGGATTTCACCAATGTCGCCACTCGTTCCCGTCTCATCCATCCACAGTTGGCGTCGACAATCCGGCTTGTCGGTTTCTGCATGAACAAACGCGTACCAATTGATGTCGCCGATATGGCCGTGGCGACAGGCTCGGACGAATCGAATTGGGACGACGTGCTGGCGTTTCTTGTTCCGGTCAACGAACTTGCCTCGCGTTAGGCTGTTGCGATGCACCAGTAATCTCGCACGAACTGTCGAGTTTCCTTCTCGGTCCAATTGCACATCTTGAGTGACGAACCATTCAGGGAATTGCCAAACCTCGACACCAGTTGTCGGCAATGTAGGATCGCCATGGTCCGGAGGCGGTGCGTACATCTTGAGTTCAGGCAGCTCAAGGAGCGTTCTCAACTTGGCCAGCAGCCGCAACTCGACAATTTCTTCGGCAGTCTTCATTCCTCGCCAGTTGTCGAGTCCACCGATAAGCACGGAATGGTCCGGGAGGTCCATCATGGAGCCAGGGCCAAACGTCGTAATGATCTGACTTCGGCGAATCTGGCCGTGCGGTCGGCGGGAGGTCTTACGCTTACTCATCGTCTGCAAAGTCCTCCACTTCAGCGCCGTTGAGTTGTCGCATCCACAGATTCACTTCTGGCTCAACATCTCGCATCGATCGATTGGCGCGGAACTTCTGATGCCGTGGATGCACTGTTTTCAAGTCGGGATTGAGAAACTCGTAGAGCAACTGCTTCGCTGCACCAACTTCGCGTTGGTACTGGAGTTGTGTGCCGGAGTTCCGATACTCCTCTGCAATCTTCGACCACTCGTCGAGCAAATCGAGACACTGTTGACGAACCTTGGAGCGTAGCTCTTCTGCACGCTCCGGCTCAAATTCCGCGTGGTTCTCGGCTCGACGCGAGATTGCGTCAATGACGAAATCTAGCCGAGAACGTTCGGTGAGAATCGCTTGTGCGGAGAGAGGCGGCGTGAGCGGCGCATGCCCTTGACGAGCCAATGCGACCAGTGTGCCGGCCAATCCGCGGTCAAGTGCTCTTGGCGAGAAGGGCGTTACACTTGTGGCTTCGACCGTTCTATAAAAGGATTCGTGGAAAGCTTCAAAGCGTTCGTAATGCGAACGGTCACGTGGTCGATTGAGGTTCAGCACGGTAACAACCAGACCGGGACGCGTGTGATCTCGCCCGACGCGACTGGTTGCCTGGATGTATTCCGAACTCGTCTTGGGCTGGCCGAACACGAGCATCAAACCGAGTCGCGTGATATCAAGACCAACGGAAATCATGTTGGTCGCGAGAGCGATGTCGACGCGGTCCTTATCAGAGAACGGCTTGCTCAATCTTCGCTTCGCATCGGCGACTTTGTCGGTGCTCACTCGGCTGGTAAGTTCCAGAACGTCGTAACTTATGTTGCGGTTCAGGAACGCTCCGATCTCTTCGCCATATCGCTTGCGGCTACCGTACCCGGCAAGTGAATTCCGCAACTCGTCTTCCGCGATACGCCGAGTTCCACCCAATTCTCGCAAGCTATTGAAATAGCCGAGCAGCGTCATGTAAGGGTCGACCGGGTTGTCTGGCGTCTTCTTGTGCTCGGCGTACTGCTTTTGAGCAGCCGCCATGAGGGCGAGTGCTGTTCGAAGCAGGATTCGTTTCGGGCTACGCCCCTGTGCAGCGACACCGATGTACTGCCTTGCATTGTTCACATCACTGGGAACCGTTTCGGCAAAAAACGAATCACGAACATCCGGCCCCGGCGGCGGAAAAATGTCGACTTGCCGACGATTGAACAACGCGCGAATTTGACTATCCGCTCTTCGAACCGTCGCGGTCGATGCGATGATTTTTGGTCGAATAACTTTGCCGTTCTCTTCATACGACGAAAGTTCGTCCAGCGCCGTTTCATACAGTCCGGCAATCGTGCCGAGCGGTCCGGATATTAGATGTAGCTCGTCCTGAATGACCAATTCGGGCGGAGGAAGCTTGCCGCCTGGAATGGGATGGCCGATTGATGGTGTGCATGGCCCATAAAAGCCGTACTTGTCATAGCGATCGACCTTGCCAAAGAACCCGCCGACTTCGCCGGTCCAAGGCATGGCGGCGAATTTGTCTACGGTGGCGATCATGAAGCACGGCAGGCGGCGATAGATAGGCTCGTCAACGGCGACAATCGGCAGCGGATTGCCACGGCTGAATTCGCAATCTCGATTGACGCAATTGATGCGCAAATCGGTTGGATTGTCAGGATTTGGCACTAACTTGAATGACTTGTCATTGAACTTCGTGTTGCACCAAGGACATTCCTCCAGTGGAATTGGCGATGGCTTGCGATCATCATTCTGAAACGAAATTGTCTTCTGCCGTGCCGTGTCCTTTTGATTGTCTCCTTTGTGTCCCATATGGTTGGGTGTCGCCGCTCGTCCCACCCACAGAGCAATCTCGAACGGCCAATCGCCCAGCGTCTCAGCATCCTTCTGTCGTTCTAGTTCCAGAGCACAGATAAGGGCGGTCGCACGACCAAGCTGATCCAGGGTCAGCAGTCGCAGCGTGTACCGCATCAGGACAGTCAGGCCAGCGGAGCTGATACCGGGATTCCGCAGTCGCCGCAGAACCAAAGTGAACGCGGCAAGTCCCAAGTACGCTTCCGTTTTACCACCACCTGTCGGAAAGAAGAGCAAGTCGACAACTTTGCGGTCATCGTCAGTGGGGTCAACGATTCCCTTCAGGTTCATTAGCAGATAGGCAAGCTGAAACGGCCGCCATTCGGGATTGGGAATTTCCAGTCGCCGTGCCGCTTGCGTGTGCATGGCTCTGTTGGCAAGACAAAACGCTTTTAGAACGGTGGCATCACTCAGCAAGTTAATGCCTGCTTCGATCCGATTCGCTGCCACTTCAGCACGGTTGAGCAATTCGTTCGCGATGACTTTCCTGCGTTCCGGGCTTTGCGGAGCGGCGGCCCGCTGTTTTGCTATCCAATCGCGATATTGAACAACAAAGGGCATCAAGCTCTTCTTGGCTTCTGCCCCATCTTGGAGCAAGGCCAACGCGCCCATTGCGAGTTGAACGTCTTTTATTTTCGCTGGAGCTACACGTTCCACTTCGGCTTCTGGAATCCAGCGAGTCTCGACGTGGGAACAGACGCCGTTTTCTGGGACCGCGATCGTCGAGATGCTATGGCCAACCGCGAACTCATACGAATCACGGTATTGCAGGTCCGCAACTCGAACATCCCATTCGTCACTGCCCAGACTGCGAAGGTCAGGACGCGGTACGAACGGTTTGTCAGAACCAACTGTCAGGTCGATCTGAAACGCGAATCCTTCGTCGCGAACTTCATCCGGCTTGGGATCGCGACGGTTCACTAGGAAGAGCGAAATGCTGCGAGTCCCTTGCGGGATACCCCCTTCGACGTTCGCTCCCTTAATGACGCGCATTGAGATTGCCAGACAAAGTCCGTGGCTGGTTGGGACTTCAATCTCGTCCCGGTAGAATTCTCGATTGGGAAGCTCGATGCTGACCGTTTCTTCTCGCGGCGAGCGACGCCAGTGGGTGCGAGGATCATCGGGGTCGGGTTCTTGGAGGAAATAATCTCCCCAGCGAATCAGCACATCAAGTTTGGACGCATCTTTGTCGGCTAGCAGACTCAGGCCGACGGAGGATGGCATGTGGGCTCGTCTGGCGGAAGGTCGCTCGGGTTCATTGGCGTCGTCGGTGCCGTTGTTGTCGCTGGCTTCCTCCAGCTCGTCATCGCCATCGGCATCGGTCTTTTGAGTTTCCCCTGCTTCGACCGGAACCAGAAATCCGGTCAAGTACCAGCGGGAAGGGGACTGTACGAGTATTTCTTGGGGATCGCCCAGGCCGCGAATCGGGCCAACCAGGTCCAGCCGGAGCGAATCTACAAGGTTCGAGCGAATGTCAGCGGACGTCGTCATGCGTCACCTCTAGCCGTTCTTTGAAATCCAACGTCATTTGCTGCTACTTTCCCCGTTGAACTCGCTCCTCGTATGAAGCAGATTCTTCTTTATGGCCGCCCGCCCACGTGCGAAGCTGGTCTTAGCACGATATGATAGCAGTTGGCGATCCATTCGCCGATATGGCCCGTAATCGGCCAGAATCGCGACGATTTCAGGATAGAAGCACGATGGCCGATAACCTAGAAATGGCAGTTGGGACGCCTAGGAAAGATGAACAAAGTCAGGCCACAAGCGAGGATTTAGAAAGTGTCAGTCAACGAGTTGCACATCGATCATTCGGAAGAGTTTCCGAATCTGGCTCATGCGCCGATCGTTGAGGCTGTGTTGCACTGGCAAGCGATGGCATCAAAAGACTATCGCGAGGCAGAATTGCTGCGCGAAATGCACGATGCGTTCCCGGACTACACCGCGACCAACCAGCACAATCTGGAAGCCGGATTCACTGGTACGCCGGAGGGAATCGAGTTCAAGCAAAAGAGCGCCTGGCAGGGCGTGCGGCTGACGCAAAAGGGCGAAAAGGACCAGGACAAGTTCATTTGCCAATTCCTTCGGCAGGGCGTCGTCTTCAGCCAGCTAGCACCTTACACAGGCTGGGACGTTTTTGAACCGGAGGCCCTGAGGTTTTGGGAAAAGCATTGCGAATTGGGCGATCCTAACGAAGTGGCTCGGCTGACCGTGAGATTTATTTCGCAGATTGCTATCGCCTCAATTAAGGAAATCGAAAACTATATTGACACAGTTTGTGAGCCGGTTTATCGGCTGGGGCTATCGGCAAGCAGCTACTACCACCAGGACACAATCGAACTTTCGAACCATCCGTACGTAATTAACATCGTCCGCGCGGTGCAACCTACACCTGATGGTAAGTTGAATCTGATCGTCGATATTGCCGCCGCGACTTCGGGCAGTTTTGAGTTGGAACAAGTCGACGACAAGTTGAAAGACTTGCGATTCATTAAGAACAAAGTCTTCTTCACCCTAATGAAGGACGCAGCACAATCATTCGGAGCAATTCGTAATGCTGGGATTTGAAACGTTAGAAACCGGAGTGAGCGACGCAGCGAGAACGCTGCAGGACTTTCGTCGTGTGATCGACCAGCAGAAACACGAATCGGCCACGTTTTCCAATCTCTCACTGGATGACCAGTTGATCGATGCCTACGGCGAAGCGTCTCACAGCAACTGGGACGGCGAAGGCTCAGTGCCTGTCAAGCCTTCGACGTTGCAATTAGCCAAAGAGTTCGTCGAGTCACTTCCGCGAAAATACCAAACGCCAGAAATCTCGCCGGAGCCGGACGGACATGTGATGCTGGAATGGTACAACGG
>JAGQPC010000064.1 GCA_020426925.1 Planctomycetales bacterium
TGACTTAACGTGCAATCGCCCTGGCGGAAGATCGTAGTTGCCCAAACGCTGTCGGATAACGCTAACATTCTTGTTGACGAGAGCAACAAGGTCGGGCCATTTGTCGGGGCTTTCGTAGCTGTACTTCGCACCGGAGAACAGCGTCGCAGAGAACGCGTCGGGTGACTCGGCGGGCTTTTTGTGAACGATGTTGACCACCGAATTACGAAGCATAAAGACGCGAATCTCGCCTTCTTTAATTCGCTCTAAAAACGGCATGTCCAAAATCATTCCGCCGTCGCCGTCGAGGTACTGTACGCAAAAATCGATGAAGTCGCCAAGGGGCATGATTTCTACGTGGTTGTCCTTGGCTTCTGTGCATTTGACTTGATGAGACAAATCGACGGGTGCTCCGTTTGATTCGGCGTCGACAACCTCGACTCGCCAGATTCCTTCGCCTGTCGACCCGCGATTTTGCTTGGCGACGCGAACGCCACGCGCCAAGCTCTTTGGGAATTCAGACTTAAACGTCTCGAAATCGTAGTAGCAGCTCACGTCTTCGGGGACGATGTCCGTGCCTTTCAGTTTCTCAACTGCGTTTTTTGCTCCATAGTTGATCATTGCGTCGGGATGCGGCAAGCCGATGACGCCGTGTTTGACCAGCTCGCGGAGCATTTGGAAATATCCCACTTCACTGGGAAGGTTGCCGGGATTGACGCGGCTGACATACGCTCCCGCGTTTTCGCAGGTGTAGCGATAAATCTCCCCGCGGTCTTCGTCGCAGTAGAAAATGATTTCTGATGTCCAGCCTCTATTGGCAAGTGAATCGATGATTGGCTTGGAGTCCGGCCGGTAACCGTACTCACCTTTGTCTGTTCCGCCTCGAGCCTCGAAAATCACAACATGTTTCTTCACAATAACGATCTCCTTAATTTCCTTTGCGAGGCCCTTGCGTACGCTGTCCGGCTCTCCTCGCTGTTGCTCGATTTAGCAAGTTTCACGCCGTCCGTGAACAAACTCCGGTCACCAAAACCGCTTTCACTTTTCGGCCAGTCAAGTTTAGGTGTCCGATTTGCCGCATCGCCGATCGAAACCGCGAATTTGCGATTCATTTGTCACATGACGAGCAGCTAGTGTTGGCAAAAACAGCATATTCGAACGCCACTGGACATCATCGCCTGGGCGACTACGCACAGGGTGTGCGATTGCCGCACACGTTGGTCGAGAGAGTTGTGCGAAACAGTGACGTCATTCCGTGAACGCCGGACGGCGAACAAGGAGCGAACCTGAGTGGCAAAGCAACATGTGCGACTCGCGGTGTAGCGTCTTTTTAGCCAAAGAAAACGCCTTGGATTTGAGTTCCAAGGCGTTCGATAAACGTCACAGTTTTGACGCTTGCTAGATCAGAACTTCGACGTCCTTGAAGACGATTTCGCCGTCAGCTGTGAGCTGGAAGCTGCTGAAGACCTGGTCCACGTCCGCGCCACCATCTACTTTGGCGTCTCCGCCGACCGATGTGCTGGCTTGAAAAAACGCGAGGTCGTTGCCGGCGCCGAGGTCAATCTTCAGATCACCGTCTACGTCGACGGGGCCAGTGAACGATCCGCCCATGAAGACTGCATCGGATCCGTTGCCAGTATCGATCTTTGCGTCGCCAGCAACCGAGACGTCGTGAAGCGTGACTACATCGTTGCCATCGCCTGTTTCAATCTTCAGATCACCGCCGATGTCGAATCCTTGCAGTATCACTGCGTCGCCTCCGCCACGGGTCGTGATTTTGACATCAGTCAAATTTTCGGACGAACCGATGTCTTGAAAACCGCCATAGAGAATTCGTCCTCCGACGTTGTTTAGGAAGATAAAATCGCCCGCGTCGTCACATGACACGTTCAGGCTTTCGCCATCGAAGGCAACGTCGCAAGTCATCAGTCGCTTTGTCTCAAGTGATTCAAACCCGCGCAGTCGTCTGTTTCGCAACATAGAAATTTCCCCGTAGGATTGTGTGAGTTCCCCTTAGCGAGCGCGCAGTAAACCACACGATTCACTCGTCACGTCGCGATTAAGAACCCCTGGAAAAAAGATAAAGGCCGTCGCCACACGCAACGACCATCCCCACGATCAATCTATCAAATCAGCACGCGACGGTCCAGCAGATTTGCAGGTGGTCTAATGTGAGATACTGAACAGAAGCAATTTGCTACGAACATCGGCGCCCATTCGGCGTATGGTCTACCGATGAAGTCTGCATGCTCAATGTGGTGAGGCCGTAACTACTCCGTTTCTTCGGCCGCAGACAAGGACTCGAGAAACTCGATCAGTGACGCGGCTTCGTTTACCGTGAAGTTTTTGAGGAGTCCTTCCGGCATAACGGACACGATGCTGGTGCTGCGCTCTTCAATATCGGATTTCAGTATTGTGATCGCGTTTCCTTGGTTGTCGCGAATTGTGACTTGCGCGGCTTGCTCGTCGGTTACGAAGCCAGAAAACACTTTGCCATCGACTGTTACGAACTGGTTTGTCTTGAATCCTTGGGCAATTGACTTACTCGGTTGTAAAACGGCTTCGGCTAAGGCTGGACGTTTATAGGTGCGCGCGATGCTGCCGAGGAACGGACCCTTTTGCACTTCGTCCTTTGTCAGCGAGTGACACTTTGTACAACTGGCTTTTTCAAACACTTGACGACCGAGTTCGACATCGCCTTTCGCTTTGACAATAAGCTCGAACGCTTCGGAGACTTGAAGTGAGTCAATCTTTGGCGTGTTGTCGGCCTGAGGGGCTTCGATCCTCAACATTCGAATTGCCTGCGCTGCAGCATTTGCGATGTCGGAGTTGCTATCCTTGCGAGCCGTCAGAATCTTTTGGTCCAACGCGTGACTTCGGAGTCTGCTGGCCATTTCCATCAGCGGACGACGCCGCGTCTCATCACGCCAGATTTGATCGAGTTCCGATTGGGCTACCTCCCGAGCCTCTGGACTTGCGTTTTGGTTGCTCGCTACGACCAGCAGTGCGGCTTCGCCCCATGTGCGTTCCGCGCCCGTGCTGCTTGCGATTTCGGCGTAGGTGCGAATTTGATTGTTGAGCGACGCTGCTGTTGAAAACAGACGCCGAGCCATCCGCAACGTGCCGCGGTCAGCACTCTTCTCCAGCGTTGTCATCGCCTTCACCAAAAGTCTCGCACTTGGTTCTGAGTCCATTTTGCCTAGGCAAAGGACGACATCAGATACGACCGTTTCGGGGAAATCTCCATCGATGGCTTGCGTCAGAATCTCCGTCGTCCCGGCGGGCAAATCCTGACCACGGGACAGCTGAGCGACCGCCGCCGGAATTAGCTGTTTGTCCTGCGCCGCCAACTCCAGCACGCGTTCCAGACTTCCGGCCAACTCGATCCGGTTCTTTCTCATTGTTTCCAGCAACGCAGCTTGGACTTGTGGCGATGAATCATCGAGTGCATTTTGCAGCACGGTCGCAATCTGTTCGGACTTAGCCCAGGTTTCCGGTTGGTAGTACGGGCCTCGCGTATCGGGCCGAGTGCCCCAGGAATCGCCGCGCCATTGGCCCTCTTGGTGATACAGTCGGCACAGTGCGCTGAGGATTTCTGTTTGGTCTTCGGTAGACGCTTTTGAAAGCCGCTGCACCAGTGCGTCGACGGCTTCGCTCGAATGCATCATCGCGAGTACTCGCATCAACGGGAGCGTTGGAGCAGTCTTGGCGCCGAATGCTGCAATGCACTCTGTTACCGCCTGTCGTTTTGCCAACGACCGACTCGCCGTGTGGACGACGACGGGATCTGCGTGAGACAACGACTGCAGGCACAGACTTGTCGAATCCGAATTCGTATGGTCCTGAATTCGTTCGAGTAGTCGACGTTCGGGACTGCGCTTTGCTAAACCAGCCTCAAGCAACCGGTCGCTCGCCGAGTTGCCGCGTCGCATGAGTGTTCTTTGTGCTTCCATTCGTCGGCGGTAACTAGGATCGTCAAGCAGTGCGACCAATTCGTCGTCCGATGCGTTTTCGAAATCGGGCATCGCCGCTGGAGTGAATTCTCTTGGGCGAACAGAAACGATGTAGCCCACGTTTTCTCCCGCCCAGTTGAATTGGGCTCCTTTCCAGCTCGCGCAGTAGACTCGACTGTTGCCGTCAACGTCTGCGTCGGTTGGACGGGGTAATTGAATGAACGGCCGCGGTTTGCTCGTTTCTTGATACGTTGCTCCGGTCGGTCGGACCGTGTGGAAGTAGAGTGCTCCTGTGCCCCAATCGGCTGTGAACGGAGCGTTGTTCCATTCGCCGAAACCGGGCTCGTCGATGTACACTGCGCCGCAGCCAGAGCCACCTCCGTAGTCGGCCAGTGGTTGCACGCATTCGTCGTTGAAGTTCTTGTACAGCCTTGGGTAGCCGTGATCGTCGTTTCCGGTGAAGTGGTGCAGACGCACGTCCCAGCCTCCGCCGTCATTGGTGTTATCGCGAGCGAACATTTCCATCTGCGGGCTGATTGCAACTTCCAGGATGTTCCGAGTGCCTGTCGAGTAGACTTCCAATCCGGATCCATCCGGCCGAACGCGAATCACTCCGCCGCCTCGATGAGTCAGCACCGTCCCATCAGTACCCTCCGCGTTCATAAATCCGAAGTCACCGCCAGCGATGTACAGCCATCCGTCGACGCCTAGACTCAGGCCGTTGGTTGTGTGGTCGGCGGGCCGTTTGTCGTAGCCAAACGCCAGATTCTTAACGAGCGTTTTTTGCACATCGGCCACACCGTCGCCGTTCTTGTCGATGAAGACGCTAAGGTTCGGCGGGTGCATCAGGTACAGCCGATCGTGATCCCAGACCAAGCCACGAGGAGCGTCAACTTCGCAGAAGACTTTCGTTTCGTCGGCTCGACCATCGCCATCCAGATCGCGTAGTCGGATCACACGTCCTCGTTCCTCTTGACGACCGAGCGAGCCGTTTCCATCAGAGCTGACAAAGACCGTTCCATCGACAGACGATGCGACGAACACGGGATAGTTGACCGCGGGTGGAGACGCAAACACGGTAGCTTCGAACCCGTCGGGAACTTGGACTTCGCGCAGGATTTCGGTTTCTTGCTCAGGCGTAAGTTTCTCGATGCGAGGCACCGTGTTGCCTCTTTCTTCGTAGCGACTTGCGGCGTCCTGCGCCGCGACGAATGCTCCGCTGTTCGCGTCGATTTTCGCGGGCCAAAGCTGTCCCAGCTCCGGGCCGGTGACTCGGACTTCACGGATACTGCACCATCCGCCGGCCGGACCTCGCACACCCGTGATGCGAATGTGCTTGACCGAAGTCGCCTCGTTCAACTTGTGTACTTCAGGATGCGGGTCCCGAGCTTGCGTTTGATCGGCGAGTTCCGTCCAAGACTCGCCATCGATCGATCCTTCGATGCGATATTGGTAAGCTCGACGCGTCTCCCAATCGATCTGAATGCCATCGACCGAAACCGGTTTTTCGAATTGCAATTCCAGCGACTGAGGATACTGCCCGCCGTTGGCACACCATCGCGTGTCGTTTTTACCATCGATTGCATGATGCGCCGGATGCCCTTGCTGAGTGCTTGACGCTTTTAGCGCAACGAGCGTTGAGTTTGCCGGCCGCTCGCCCAGACTTTCAGTGCTTGCAGAATCGTACTTCGTTTTGTCGATAAACGTCGTTGCGTTGTCGCCTTCGTACGGCTTGAGATAATCGTCGTTCAGTTTGTCGCACGCCCACAGCAAACCTCGCGTGATAAGATCAAGATAGCGAGGGTCCTTCACCGTTTCTGTATTGTGCCCGATGGTTGTGCTGAAGCTACGAGCTCCCGCCGACTCGTTGACCCATGCGACGATCGCTTCTTCAACGCGAGGATTCTGCCGTCCGATGATTTGTTTTCCGGTCGCCAGTGGTTCAGCCCCGAACAGCTTGACATTGTTATAGAGCTCTTCACGAATCGTCGTCCAGTCTTCGAGTGTTTTTGTAATCGGATGTCCGTTCTGTTCGAATTTGATTTCGATTGGTACCTGTGGTCCATGTCCGCTTGATTGGAGCCCAAGATGCTTGAACCAGGCGTCACTACCCGTACGAAAACTGTGCATCGCGCAATGTAAATGAACGGCAGGCAGTTCTTGGTGCACTTGCACGATGCGGTTGAGCAACGCTTCGTCTTTGATGTCGGCTGCACATTCGTCGTGAATGATAACGTCGTAGTGCTTAGCCCAATTCAGTTTGCGATACAACGGCAACACGGGGCGAGTCGTTGTGTTGTCGGTCCAATAGACGTCGACTTGCACGTTGGCTCGTGCTTGAATGCCTTTTGAAATTGCTTCTTGCTGCTGTGCGTAATCGTGGCAGCATCCTCCCGCGATCAGCAGCGCGCGAATTGGTTTCAGTGCTCCTTGCTGCTGCGCGAAAAGCGGTGAGACACATGCGAAGGCGAGCAGTAAGCATAGCCGTACAGAAGAGTAATTCATGGAAAACCTTATAAACGTCGGATGATTTCGAGCTGTCGACTAATTGGATATCGCCACATTTTGGCAAAGATAGGATGCAACTCGTTTGTAGTCCCGCCTTTAGGCGAAATCTAGTATGCGCTACCGTTTCGCCTGAAGGCGGGACTACGAACAGCAAGTGTCCGTGTCTGACAACTCGGCACGTACCGCAACACGTGCCATTATGCCGTGGGCATTTTCCTTTGTCCTACCTCTGCTTGTTGTCGGCGCTGTAAACAAGCCGAACTTTGCAAGGCGATTATTACTCACGTTTCGGGTTACGTACGAAACGAGTAGGTTAACAACTGCGTCGTGATTTTTTACTCCACCAGTTTACTTCTGAAAATGCATGCATGGCCGACATTCTATTCTGTCTCGGTCACGCACGCGTCGTTCCCCCACTTTCGCACTATCGCAAGGATTCTTCGATGCCTCGAATGCTATATCTGGCTTTCATTTTTTTCGTGATGTCTGCTTCACAATCTGCAATTGCCGCCAACTGGCCACATTGGCGAGGCGTCGGTGGAAACGGAGTCGCGGCAGAAGCGACACCGCCGATTGAATGGAGCGATTCGAAGAACGTCAAGTGGAAAGTCGCCATTCCGGGGCATGGATCAGGGTCGCCCGTCATCTGGGAAAACAAAGTGTTCATCGTGTCAGGAGTGCCTGCGGACGGAGCGACCACTCAGTCACAACAGGAATCGCTTTCGCGAAATCGTCGGCGTCGCGGCGGAGCACCATTGCAGGAATTGAAGTTTTCGGTTTTCTGCTTCGATCGAGCAACGGGCAACAAGCTGTGGGAACAGGTCGCGTGCGAAGTTAAGCCGCATCAGGCGACTCATTCGACCAACAACTTCGCGGCGGCGTCTCCGTGTACGGACGGTGAGCACGTTTACGCTCACTTCGGTTCACGCGGTCTCTATTGTTACACGATGGACGGCGATCTTGTTTGGAAACGCGACGATCTTGGTCGCATGGAAACTCGAAACAGTTTCGGTGAAGGCAGTTCACCCACGTTGGCTGGCGACAAGATCATCGTCCCTTGGGATCATGAAGGTCAGTCGGCAATCTTCGCATTGAACAAACGCACGGGCGAGACGATTTGGAAGACAGATCGTGACGAACCGACGTGCTGGGCGACGCCATTGATCGTAAAGGTGGGCGATCAAAAACAAATCATCATGAACGGCCAAACGATGGCACGTGCGTACGATCTAGCATCCGGAAAAGAACTGTGGCGTTGCGGCGGGCAGACCGAGCGTCCTATTGCATCGGCCGTTTCCGAAAAGGGAATTGTCTACATTGGCAGCGGGCATCGCGGATCGTTCCTTGGCGCTTTTCGGCCAACCGGCAGCGGTGATATCGAAGGCACTGACAATGTGTTGTGGACGATTAATCGCGACACGCCTGATATCGCTTCTCCGCTGCTGTCGTCAGGCCGAATTTATTTCCACAAAGGCAAGTCGGGAATGTTAACGTGTGTTGATGCCGCGACCGGCAAGCAGCATTATGGAGCGACTCGCATTCCGGATTTCGGCAATGTCTACGCTTCGCCGATCGCTGCTGGTGGTCACGTGTATTTAACCGATCGCACCGGTACGACCGTAGTGCTCAAGGATTCTTCGGACTTCGAAATCGTTGCCACGAATTCCGTTGGAGAAACCGTTGACGCTACACCAGCTCCTGTCGACAACGAACTGTTCATTCGCGGCGAAAAGCATTTATTTTGCATTTCCGGATCGTAGGTCGGAGGGCAACGACCGCTAATGAGCTTGCTTCGGATTGCGAATCGTCTTGAGTAAACGCTCGACGTCGGATGCCAGGTTCGAAGAATGATCCATCAATTCGCTGGAGGCTCTCATCAGGCCGTCCGTCGCCTCACGTGTCTGTCCGGCGGCTTGCGAGGTGAGGCTGGTGTTTTGGTCGACCTTCTTGGTTTGATCGGCGGCTTTCAGTGCGTGTTCGTTCATCTCGTTGGTCGCTTCGGTCTGCTGATGAACTAACCGGGAAATCGCTTCGCTCAACTTGTTGATTTCGGCGATCGTTGCGCCGCAGCGTGTAATGGCTTCGGCGACGTCGCTAGCAGACTTTTGCACGCGGCTGATCTCCTGCTTGACGCTGTCGGTCGCGCCGCGAGTCTTGTCGGCTAGATTGCGAACTTCCGCTGCAACGATGGCGAAACCTCGGCCGACTTCGCCGGCTCGGGCTGCTTCGACAGATGCATTGATGCCGATCAATTGTGTCTGCTTCGCGACGTCGGAAATCACCTCGACGACCGAGTTGATGTTTTTGGAAGACGCTTCCAGCTCGGCGACGATTTCACTCGCACGCTCGGCATCGGAAACCGCTCGGTTGACGACTTCCGAAGATTGACGGACCTGCTCTTCAATCTGCCCACCCGACGAAGTCAGTAGCGCTGTGGACTGAGCTATTTGCGAAACGCTTTCCGATGTGTTGTTGGCAGCGGCCTGAGCGGCGTCGGCTTGGGCGGCTGTGCTGTTGGCGGTTTCGGCTAATTCTCCTCCGATGGAGTGCACTTCTTCGGCGGCAGTAGCAACCGCAGTTGAGATCTGCTTTACCGTCGATTCAAATTCATTGGCAATGGAGAGTCGTGCTTGTTCTGCCTGGTGAATTGCCTCGTCGTTTCGTTGCATTGCGCGAGTCGATTTATTGATCGTCTCGGACGCCTGGCGGAAAGATCCAACCATGCCTCGCAACATGACACGACGATGGAACTTGCCTTGTGCGGCGCCATCCAACGCAGCTCCTGCCTCGCGCACGAAGGCGTCGGTGTAGTCAAGCATCCCATTGATGCTGTGGATCATTCGCTTCAATTCGCCACCGGCATCGACGCGTAATAGTCTCGTTTCTAAGTTGCCACGAGCGGCCGATTCGCAAACGTCGGCAACGCGCTGAATCCAATCATTTGTGGCATCTAATTGTGCTTCGAGTTCTGCGATACGTGCTTTTAGCTTCGCTGAAGATTCGTCAACTTGGCGTGGAGCAGTTAGAGTGGATTGTGTCATGGTGCTTTTCCTCTAAGCGTTTTCGTCAAGTGAAAACACAAATTCGTCGTACTGCACGCCGGCTTTATCAAGTTGAGCGAGCAGTTGTTCTGTCGCTTCTTGCATGCCCTCTCGCCAATCGGAGTGTGCATCTTCGGTCGCCTTGAGCGTACGGTAGAGCGACTCAACGGTTGCGACGGCTTCGCGATCGGGAACGCGTCGGCTCGAATGGTAGCCAATGATTTCACCCGCTGCGTTGAAGCTTGGAGTGACGTGAGCCAACACCCAGTAGTGGTCGCCGTTTTTGCACAAGTTGATCACGTACGCGAAAATCTCATTGCCGGCCGAAATCGTGTCCCACAGCAATTTGAACACGCATTTAGGCATGTCGGGGTGTCGGATAAGATTGTGCGGCGTGCCCAGCAGTTCCGATTCCGAATAGCCCGCGACGCGGATAAACACTTGGTTGGCGTAAGTGATGATCCCCTTCGTGTCCGTTTTGCTGACGATGATCTCGTTTTCGTCGAACGTACGTTCTCGGCCGGTCGGGCGAATTGTCGGTCGGTTCATGTTTACCTCAAGTTCCTGTGACCACGGAGGTCAGACATCGGTCTCAGGAATATCGGTTAGAGTCCGCCGACTTGCCCGAATTGCACCGGATGATTCCGAGATTTTGCGGCATGTACGCAACTCAAATCTTCGACGGACACAAGGCGCGCAGTCTGGCTCACCGGTCGATCATCACGTTCGTGATAAACGGACGAAGCGGGCCATCGACTGAGGCACATTCTGCGTAGTATCCTGTCGGACGATTTGGCTCATCGTTTCCGTGAAGGCCCGCTGAGCTACGTTGTGGTCGCGTCGACGTCGTATTACGATGGCCGTCCCAAATCAATGACAGGATGACAATATGAAGGATAGTTCTGCAACTCGAGTCACTGTGGCGGCGGTTCAATTGAGCTGCGCGAGTGACCCGCAAAAGAATCTGGACGCGACGGTCGCGGAAATACGACGAGCCGCCGCAGGCGGAGCTCAACTGATCTGCTTGCAAGAAGTGTTTTCGCTTTTATATCCATGTCAAAGTGAAGACCATCGGCAGTTCGATTTCGCCGAGTCTATTTCGGAAGGGCCGACGTGCGAAACGCTGGCGAAAGTTGCCGCCGAATCGAAGGTCGTGATCGTCGTTCCGATATTTGAGCGCAGAGCTGCCGGTCTGTACCACAATTCAGTCGTCGTCTTCGATTCGGATGGAAGCCAAGCTGGCGTCTATCGAAAAATGCACATTCCCGACGATCCGAACTACTACGAGAAGTTTTATTTCACTCCGGGCGACCTCGGATTCCAAGCGATTTCGACCAGCGTCGCGCAAGTTGGGACATGCATCTGCTGGGACCAGTGGTATCCCGAAGCGGCGCGGATCACTGCACTGAAGGGCGCTGAGATTCTCGTTTATCCGACGGCCATCGGCTGGTTGCTCGACGAAAAAGAGGAATTTGGCAAGAGCCAACGCAATGCTTGGCAGACAATGATGCGCAGCCACGCGATCGCGAACGGAGTCTTCGTCGTAGCAGCAAATCGAGTCGGCATCGAAGGTGAAATCGAGTTTTGGGGCAGTTCGTTT
>JAGQPC010000065.1 GCA_020426925.1 Planctomycetales bacterium
GGAACCATAGGAAAATTAGAATTGCTTTCGCAGTTTGGTGATGGTTCTCGCCCAAAGCTGCCTTGCAGCAGCCGGCGAAACACCAAGACGTTCGGCCACTTCCTCAAATGACAAATGCTCTCGATGGCGTAACTCGATCACTAGTCGCGATCGGTCCGGCAGCTGATCGATGGCTCGCTGCAGCATGTGGGACGTCTCGTTGTGCATTGCGTGACTGCTTGGTGTCTCGCTAAGTGGGTCGGCGACATCCAGCAAACTGCCACGTCCCTGGTTGCCTGCCTCGGTAGTTTCACGATAGACATTGCGCTTTTGCGTGCTGACAAACCGACGATGCACATCTGTAAGCTGATGGACCAAGATCTGACGCAGCCACGCCAACAGCTCGGCCTTTGTCGATCCTTCGAACGCGCCAAAATGCCGTCCCGCCGAGACAAAAGTCTCCTGTACCATATCCGACGCACCGACCTTGCCGACCAATTCAGGGCTTAGTCGCTTGTTAGATACCAACAGCAGATAGTCTCGACAGTCTTGCAGAATTTCTCCGACAGCCCGGTCAGAACCCGACTGAGCGAGATCTAGTAACTGATCAAAGTGCAACAGATCCGATTTCACGTCTGGCATAGCCACCCCTCATCAACGGACGTGATTATGGGCATCGTGACTCGCGGCGTCAACAAAATCCGGCAGCAAAACCGAGTAAAAAGAAATTGGAGATTCTGCGTCACAAAATTCGCGCAACTGCGCCGCAGAAAAGACTTTCAGATTTCTCGTCACGTGAAGCCGCGTTCCACGTCCAGAGGGTTGGAGCCAAGCTTTATTGGAGCAGCGAGAAACCTCCCGCGGGATCGGAAGCCGTCGCACGTCCAGAGAAGTCGACTCGGGTTCACACGTCGCATCATTAGCATAGGTGATCATGTCACACGAAACCTGTGAAACAGATTATGGGGGCTCATGCGGACCAAGTGACGGAAGTCAATTGCAGAGCGTTCACACGGACAACTTGCCACGCATCCTCGATCGATTCGGATGCTCTGTTGCGGTAACGACGTATCAAGCTGGGAAGCTAATTTTACTTCGAAGCGACGGTGCTGGTCTCAATACCCATTTTCGCAGCTTTACTCAGCCTATGGGATTGGCTCTTTCATCGTCACGGTTGGCGATCGGGACCGACATGCAGATTTGGGAGTACCACAATGTGCCGGCGGTCAATGACAAGGTCGACACCGCGAGAACCCACGACGCGTGCTTCCTGCCTCGGTTAGCGCATCACACAGGAAATATCCAGATTCACGAGATGGGTTGGGTCGACAACGAATTGTGGTTCGTAAACACGCTGTTTTCCTGCCTGTGCACGCGCAGTGATGAACACAGTTTTGTTCCCTGTTGGCGACCGCCTTTCGTGACTGCTTATGCGCCCGAAGATCGGTGTCACCTTAATGGAATGTGTGTAGTCAATGGTGAGGTGAGGTACGTGACGGCGCTCGGTCGATCCGATACACAAGGTGGCTGGCGGGACAACAAGAAGAGCGGTGGAGTGTTAATCGACGTGCCAACTGGCGAAATCATCGCGTCGAACCTCTGTATGCCACATTCTCCGAGATACTACGGCGACCGATTGTGGGTGCTGAACTCTGGCGAAGGCGGCGTAGGTGTGGTTGATCGAAACAGCGGTTGCTATGACGAAATCGCCAGACTACCCGGCTTCACGCGAGGTCTTTGCTTCCACGGCCGGTTAGCGTTCATCGGGTTGTCACAAGTCCGAGACTCGGCTGTGTTCAGCGGCATCCCAGTTGCGGAGCTGGAAGAACGTACATGCGGCGTATGGGTATTAAACATCGACACTGGCGAAACGGTCGGCTTCGTGCGATTCGAAGAAGCTGTACGTGAAATCTTCGCCGTGGAAATGCTGCCTGGCTACCGCTTCCCAGATGTGATCAACGACAACCGGGAGCTCATGGCCAGCTCGTACGTTTTGCCAGATGAGGCGCTGCGTGATGTGCCAGTGGGAATTCGCGCAAGCGTTTAGGTTTTTCAATTCATAACGAAACGTTCATTCAGTAAGGATATGGCATGTCACGCAAGCGCCGAGTTGAACAATCAAGTCGCGGGAAAACAAAGCGAGGTCGGATGACATACCAGCGGCTGCGCACTGAGGCCCTAGAGCAGCGGCTACTGCTGACCTCGGCCGGAGACATCGAATGGATTCGGCAATTCGATGGGCTAAGCCACGCAGTTGATGCAGACGGGGACGTGTATGTTGTCGGGCGGTCTCCAGATTCGCTGAAGAAATTTGATGACAATGGATCAGAACTATGGTCGCAGTCGATTGGTTCCAGCACTGAAGTATTCGCTGTCGTTGTTGATGACACCGGCATCTACATTAGTGGTGAAACAAATGGCGCCTTGCCTGGTCAAACGTCGGCTGGGGGCTTCGATGCATTTGTTCGAAAGTACGATTTTGACGGTATTGAATTGTGGACACGACAATTTGGGACGACCAGATTTGACAGAATCACGGGGATGGCAGCTCACTCTTCGGGACTGTATGTCGGAGGATTTACGGTTGGTGCGCTGCCTGGTCAAACAAGCGCTGGGGATGGAGATAGTTTCGTTCGCAAGTACGATGCGAATGGAACAGAGGTTTGGACGGACCAGTTCGGTGGTGTTGGTGATGAACAGGCCAATGGTTTGTCTGTTAGCGATTCCGGAGTATATGTCGCGGGCTTGATCAAGAGCGGCGCGGCGTTGCCAGGCCAGGTTAGTGCCGGCAGTGATGACGCTTATGTTCGCAAATACGGCCTTGATGGCACGCATCAGTGGACTCGGCAGTTTGGATCTTCATTTGCAGACAACGCCTGGGGAGTGGCCGCCGACGCGACCGCTGTGTATGTGGCCGGCACAACGAGCGGCTCCCTTCCTGGTCTGGCAACCTTGGGGGATACAGATGCTTTTATTCGAAAGTATGACGCGTCTGGCTCGGTCGTTTGGACAAGCCAGTTCGGTACTGCATCGTTCGACGCCGTTTTGGCCATGTCTCTGGATTCGTCCGGAGTGTACGTCGGTGGGTTGACATCTGGAGCGTTTCCAGGTGAATCCAACGCCGGAGGATACGATGCATTTGTTCAGAAAGTGGACGTGTTGGGAAATCCACTCTGGTCGTCACAATTTGGCTCAGCTGCGGAAGATCGCATTCAAGGGATCGTGGTCGATGGAACTGCAGTCTACGCCTCGGGCTATACGCTTGGAACATTACCCGGCCAGATAAGTGTTTCCGGCACGATCGATGGCTTTGCCGCGCGACTTAACAACCAATCGCCGTGTAGTTTGACCGTTACGACAACCATTGACTCAGGCCCTGGCTCACTTCGCGAAGCAATCATCTGTGCAAACTTGACGCCCGGCGCTGACACGATCAGTGTCCCTGCTGGCACGTATACCTTGAGTATTGGGGGAGCAGGTGAAGACGCCGCAGCAACCGGTGACTTGGATATTACAGATGATTTGACGATCATTGGAGCCGGTGCGGCAGCAACGATTATCGATGCAACGGGGCTCGGCGATCGAGTGCTCCACATCCCCGGCTCGACAAATGTGGCCATTTCCGGAGTGACTATTCAGGGTGGCGAGGCTCCAGAAAACGGCGGCGGCATCAGCAACGTCGGCAACTTAACCGTCACCGATAGTGTCATCTCTGGTAACACGGTCGTGTCCGGCAATGGCGGTGGCATTTATCACGGTCGGCCAGACGGTGGTGCTCCAAATGGCACTCTTTTGTTGATCGACAGTACCGTCTCTGGAAACACGGCGGGAAGCGGGGGAGGCGGGATCTACAATGCGTCCAGTACGGTCGAACTCACTCGCAGCACGGTTTCTGGGAACACATCGGGTAGCGGCGGAGGAATTGAAAACGTCGATGGCTATTATGGCGCAGGCAATCTGACCATTGTCGACAGTACTGTCACCGGCAACTTCTCGAATTCAGGAGGCGGCGGTGGAATTTCAAACGGCAGTGTCTTGAGCGTGTACAACAGCACGATTTCAGGAAATGTCGCCGATGGTGGCCTCGGTGGAGGAATCTACAACAGAGAAGCTGGATGCGGTCCGCCTTCGGCGACCATTAGCGACAGCACAATTTCCGACAACGAAGCTTATCTGGGTGGTGGAATCTACACCGGCTCAAACTTTCGCGGAAACATCACGATCACTAACAGCCTTGTGTCGGGAAACACCGCGAACCGCGGTGGAGGTCTGTATAACAGCGGCGCTGCTGACATC
>JAGQPC010000066.1 GCA_020426925.1 Planctomycetales bacterium
GGCGATTGCTGGAACGCGGCGTCCGTTTCGTGCAGATCTTCAACGGAGCCTATGCCTCAGGCGGAAACATCAACTGGGACGGCCACAGCAAATTGAAGGAACAATACGATGTCCACGGCGAGATCCTCGACCAGCCGGTTGCAGGCTTGCTCAAGGACTTGAAGCAACGAGGAATGCTCGAGACGACACTGCTCGTGTTCGCGACCGAATTTGGACGAATGCCGATGTTTCAAGCGGGAACATTCGGTCGAGACCACAACCCGTACGGATTCACGGCGTGGCTCGCGGGAGCAGGTGTAAAACGAGGGTTCTCCTACGGCGCGACTGACGAGTTCGGATTTCGCGCCACGGAAAATGCGCTAACGCCGCATGATTTTCACGCGACCATTTTGCATCTGTTGGGGCTCGACCACAAACGCCTCACGTTTTATCACAATGGTATCGATCGTCGATTGACTGATGTGCACGGCAATGTCATCCAAGACGTCTTGGCATAGCGAAGTCGCAGCGGCGATCACGCTGTCACGTTCTCTCGAACAGAATGCGAGCACATGTCGGAAGTACAAGTTCAGGATCAAATGTTCGATTTGCGTTGTACCGTCCGGAATTGTGGACAGGTTCTTAGACTCGCTGACACATGCTTGCGATGTGACAACGGCCACAGCTTTGACCGAGCTAAACAAGGCTATTGGAATCTGACGCAGCCGCAGGACAGTAAGTCATCGACGCCTGGCGATTCTGACGCGGCCGTGGAGGCTCGCCATCGCTGGCTGCAATCAGGCCGGATGAATGGGTTTACCGAGTTTCTGCAAACTTGGGTCGACGATTGCCTTGGTGTGTCTGGCGATGAAGAAAACGTCCGAGTCATCGACCTTGGCTGTGGCGAAGGAACGTTCGGCAAAGCGTTGTTTCATGATCGCTCCGTTACGTATTGCGGGATAGATCTGTCGAAGCGGGCGATTAAGCTTGCCGCTCGAAGTTGGCCTCAGGCTACGTGGGTGCTGGCAAACGCGGACCGCCGTTTGCCAATCGTTGACGTTGGCGTCAGCTTGGCAGTGTCGCTGTTTGGGCGGCGGCCATGCGAAGGGCTGCATCGCGTGCTCGTATCGGGCGGTCACTGCATCTTCGCAGTTCCTGCGGCTGACGATCTGATCGAATTGCGCGAACAAGTTCAGCTCGAAGGGCGACAGCGAAATCGATCGAGTGCGATTATCGATGAATTTGCGAAGGCAGGTTTCGAACTCGTTGAGCACAGCAATTGGCGAACGAACGTGCTGCTGGATGCCGATTCAATTTCCGATGCCATGGCGATGACGTACAGAGCGTTTCGGTTTTCTCAACAACAACGAATGGAAGCGATTTCGTCTGCCAATGTTACGTTAGCCGCTGAACTTCTGCTCATGAAGAAAACCGCTTAAATGTATCATCATTACCAAATCGACCAGACGTACGACTGGAACTATGAAAACGCTCCGCCCGAGCCCAACTCGTCGCGGCCGGATGCAAGCGGCGAGGCGACCGCACGCAGATGGACGTTCATGGGCAGACGCGTGGCATCGCCGGTCGGTGTTGCAGCCGGGCCGCTGCTAAACGGACGTTGGATTCGCTACTACGCGGCGCTGGGATTCGACGTTTTGACGTACAAAACGGTTCGAAGTTCAGCACGGGCTTGCTACGAACCCCCGAATCTTACGTTTGTCGATTGCGGCCAGCTCGATGGAAGTCACACTTCGGTGCCTCATGCGAAATCGCCCTCCGACAGTTGGGCAGTGTCGTTTGGAATGCCGTCAAAAGAACCAGACGTTTGGCGCCGTGATGTTGAGGACACTCGTCGACAGCTCCCGAATGACAAAGTGTTGTCAGTGTCGGTCGTAGGGACAATGCAGCCCGGTTGGTCGATCGACGAACTGGCCGATGACTATGCCTTGTGTGCTCGCTGGGCTGTTGAGAGTGGAGCGGATTGTATCGAAACGAATTTCTCTTGTCCGAACGTGACATCGTGCGACGGGCAACTTTACCAGTCGCCGGACGACGCAAAGACCGTAGCCGAACGAGTCCGTGCATCCATCGGCGACGCAAACTACTTGATTAAGATTGGGCACTTTGCTGGGATTGCCAATCGAGGAACTTCGGCCGAGCAGTTTTTGCGAGCCATCGCTCCGTTTGCCGATGGTATCGTCACGACCAACAGTATCGCAGCGAAGGTCGTGACAGACACTGGAAACAACCTGTTTGATGGTCAACCACGCGGAATCTGTGGCGACGCAATCCGCGACGAATCGATGCGTCAGACTCGTGAACTGAAACGGATTGTTGTTTCTGCTAATTTGCCGCTTTGCATCGTTGGCGTTGGCGGAATCAGTTCCGCGGCACATGTTCGAGCCTACCTGGATGCAGGAGCGGATTTGGTACAGCTTGCGACTGCGGCGATGCTCGATCCCGGAATTGGCATGAAGATCCGCAGGCAACTTGCTCGGCGATAAACGCGCCTTCGTCAGTAACCCTCAGCGAACACGCCCCGTTACTCGCATACGCGTTTTGAAACGCCGCTGATGAATCCGCTGCCAATCTGGCTACGTCGAAACCGGTTGACGAGTCACAGTTGCTATCGTCGTGTTCGTTGTCGAGCGAAATCTTCTTCTTGTTCTGCCAATTGGGCGATGACAACGTCTACTGCAGCTGCAACGTCATGTCGATTTGGCCGTGAATGCGGCACAGTTCTTGGCGACGCAGCCGCGGTGTAACCGCCGCTTTGAAATGCGACGACTAGATCGGCCGTGCTGAATTCACCATCGCAATTCCAATCACCTTCCGCCCACGTGGAATTCGATGGGATGCCGTCTTCGTATTCTCCCGAGCGGAACACGAGCACGAGGTCGGTCGAATTGAACACGCCATCGATGTTGGAGTCTCCAAACGACGTATTGAGAACATCAACGATCATGTACGACATGTCGCCGAGATCGACAACGCCGTCTCGATTTAAATCGAAAGCGTCTACATTGACGTTGCTGCGGATCGCACCGCACAAGAGGCTGACGTCGCCAAGCCCGATCGTCCCGTCGCCGTCCAGCTCCCCTGGAACAGGCATTCCGTTGGCCCAGCCTGGTGTCGGATCGAGCAGCGCGATGTTCGACTGTCCATCTGGAAGTCGCCCTTGTGATCGTTCGGGTGTCGGGCTGATGTACACAACGGAATCGATCACGTTTCCGTCCGGCGCGATTAGCCCCAGCACTTCTTGGTCGGCGGACAATGTGAAGTTCACATGACCGGCTCGAGTCGAGTTGTCCGCTTCGAAGTCGAGGAAACCGTTCGCCGGAATGAAGGTTAGCGAAGTGAGAACGTGCTTGAACGGAAAACCACCGATCTCATCGGTCAACGAGTAGCCGCCAAGATTCACGGGCAACGGATCGCTGCTGCTAAGCTCAACAAAATCGTCCGCGGTTTCACTGAGTGCGAGCCATTCGTTGATGTCAACGTTTTTCGGGGCGCCGGTCGCCGCAGGCAGATTCGGCTGGCCGATTGTCGGTACGGTTAGCTTCCATTCTCGACCTGGCCCGACTCGGCCTACTGAGTAATTCACCAGCTGGTTACCGAATTCGATGAAATCGACCAGTTGCCTCGGTTCACCGGCTGCGGCTGGCGCGAACAAGTAGACGCCTTCGCCAGTGCTGTCGAGCGAGAAGCCAACTTGAATTCCAGAAGGAATCTCAGCTTCGGTTTCCGCGTAAAGCACCAGCCGACCGCCGGGTGCAACTTGCTGTGGCGCAGCGAAAATGAACTTTTCAGGTTGGTCGATCCTGTCGCTGATGCTAAAGCCTTGCAAGTCGATCGCCGCGGTCCCGTTGTTCATCAGTTCGATCACATCGGGCGTGGCGCCTTGAACGCGATATGCCCCGCGATTGTCTGCAAGAACCTCGTTGATCTGAATAGAAGCGACACCGCGCTCGACAGTCCACGTTCGCGACGTTGCAATGTCTGGCAGCCAGTTGCCAGCAAAGTCACGGCCTTGGACTTCGACGACATAGTCACCGTCATCCAAGCTGACCAAAGTTATCGTGTCTTTTCTGACGGTCCCATTCGGATCGAAGCCATTTCCGATTGGGATCTCATCCGACCAGTCGCCGCCGTTGACACGATAACGATACGCGAAGACGCCGGGACCGCGGACGGACAGTTGGGTCAGCAAACCGTTCGATGGCGAAGCGGGTTCACCGCTGATAGAAACAGCAGGTGCGAGCCACCCCCACTGGTCCGATCCGTCCAGCGGAATCGCTGGTGAACCGTCACGCAAGCTGAAGTCCAAGGAATCAATGTCAGCAAAACGAGGATCGGCGTCGGCGTTGCCGGAGCCAAGCCTGAACACTGATGTCGATCGGTCGCCAACGCTCACATCTGCGGCGTTGATGATGTTATTGTGAACTTGCAGGATTGAGCGTTGGACTCCTGGCACGTCAACGTTGCCGAAGACTCGCGGGATATCCCACAGAATGTTGTTTTCCAGATAGCCGCCCGTTCCAGGAGGAGCGGGCAGCGGCTCGTCAACGTATAGGTTTACGACTGAGCCAACGTTCGGATTATCAAATCGATCCACGAAATCAGGGTGGACTCGAACGACCGTGTTGTTTTCGAAAATGGTGACGGCTTGTTTTTTTAGATTGATCGCGTGGTCAACGTCGAAGAATAGATTCTTTG
Organism: Planctomycetales bacterium; assembly: GCA_020426925.1. GTDB lineage: Bacteria > Planctomycetota > Planctomycetia > Pirellulales > Pirellulaceae > JAGQPC01. The sequence continues at coordinate 4,696 of JAGQPC010000066.1, forward strand.
CCACGACGATTGTGGTTCCAACTCCAGCGTCGCCTGTCGATATGACATTCGCGTATCCGCGGTCGCTGGTAGTGTCGTCTTTGAAGACATTCTTGAAGACGTTCCCGTAAACAAAGACGTCGCCGCCAAGATCCAGCAACTCGTCACCGGCACCTTCGAACGTGTTTCCGATGACCTGTAGAATCGGTCCGTTGCCAATTAGATTGCTGTCCGCATCAATGACGTCGTTGTGCCCTTTATTGGTGCCGAACGAGTTGTTTCGAATTACCAATTCGCCGCCGGCAGGAGTGCGACCAATAACCTTGATGTGCTCGGCGACGTTATCGAGTCCCAGGACCGCCGGATTCTCATCAGGACCAAACATGTCCGGAAACGTCGAATTCTGAACGACCATCGACGCGTTGTTTCCAAAGATCATTCTCAGATGAGTCTTGCTGATCGTAACGTTGTCGATCATGGCTGCGCTATTGACGACTCCGATCGAGCCTCCACCGTCTTGAGCGTATTCGATGTCGGCGAACGCGATCATGTTTTCGGCGGATGGCGAATCTTGAAAATGAATGCCGTCCCATCGAGGCGGCCCGTCAGGAAGCACGCCTTCTCGGTTGGTGGGAATGTCTGGCACGTGTGGAGCCGCTGGGTCGGCAGTGAACCGAATGCGTTTATCTTTCGTGCCTTGCGCGACAAGCGTTCCGTTGACGATCAGCTCGGCGTCTTGCGCGAAGTAGACGCTCGTTCCCGGCTCGATGGTCAGTTTCGCTCCCGGATTGATCGTCAGATCAGAGGTGACGTAAAACGGCCCGTTCGCGGCGTGCCAAGTGTTTTCTCCGTCTAACGCTCCAGCGACTTCCACGACGTCGGAATCGTCGTACCAGAAGTCGAGTTCGGTTGTCGCAAGCAGCTCGCCAGTACCGTTCAAGCCCGAGTAGGATTCAACTTTCACCCTGTTCACGCCAGGTTGCAGAGGGACGCCGTCGTTGCCGATTCGGCGCCCGGTGAGCCAAGACGTCATGCTCGCATCCGGCGAATCTGGTGTCGCCAAATGGACTTCGACTGCAATCACATTCTTGCCGTCAACCAGCACGGTTGGATCAATGTTGACCGTTACCGGGTTCCGCTCGTTCGCTCCAGACAGTTCCTGGAGCGCCAAAGTCTGATAGTTAACTTCGCCCGGCAGGTTGTCTCGAAAGACTTCTGTGCCGTTGATGTAGACGATCGCCCCATCGTCTCTAATCACGCTGAGTGACAAATCGTAATATCGCCACGCATCGGTCACGTCAAACTCATGGCGAAAATAGGCTGTGATGTGCTTGTTGGCCGGGTCCGGGCCGTAGTCGATAACAGTTCGCTCGTCCCCGTCGCCAAACCCGAGTTGCGCGCTGCCTTCCTTCCAGTTTTCGTTCGTGACAAAACCAGGTTCTTTCCAGCTTGTGCCTTGATCGCTGCCGTCGTCCAAGTAATTCCAAATCGTCACCGACGGCAGAACGGTCTGGATCCGGCTACCGAGCTGGAACGAGTTCGAGCGTTTGTCGAATGTCGCCGGAACGCCGTTTACCATCACGGAACTCGCCCCGGAATGTGCCCTTCCGTGAACGTGAGTGACATTGCGGTCGGACGTACGTAGCCCTTGGCTGACCGGATGAATGGTCTCAATGTCATTCGAAACACGCAGCAGATTTGCCTTCACGTAGTCGACGCGAGCGGTCAGAAAATTCAGCACGCTGTTGACAGCGCCTTGACCAAGGGGCTGCAGCGATTGCTCGACGGCAATCCGAGCTCGATCAGTCAATAGAAAGTCGTCGAGTATCTTGTCGACCGCTGCGAAATAACGAGGCCTCACGTCAGGATGGTTGATCAGGCGATTTAGTGCTGGAACATTTCCCCATCGGCCTAAGGTCCAATTGGTTCGAGACAACACCGAGTCCAAATCGTGCGGAACCATCTTGAAACGAGTATCGTTGATGCCACGATACATCGCGTAGTCGTCACCTTGCCGGTCGCCGTTGACCAATCCGCCTTCGGTGTTGGCGATCAAGTCGTTGAACGCAAAGAAATCAAGCCATTGGTCCAGGTCGACGACATTGGCGACGTCTTCAAGAAACGTTGCGTCATCTGCATTATTCAAGACATCGGTTAGGTTGATGACATCAGACCAATCGGCTTCCGCGCTGTTCGTCAGCTTGATGTAGCTGACATACGGTTCCGGATCGGGTCCGTTATAGACGAGGCCAGCACCCAATCCGCCTGGCGGCGATTCGTTCGGGCGACGCCCTTTGTACAAGTTGCCGTTGCTGTCTTCAGGAAATTGATTGCGAGCGAAATCGCTGTTGAGCGGCTCTACGTGTGCATAGAATCCGTTCCCGCGGAGATTCGTTCCGTTGCTGTACATGCGAACGGCTTTTGCTTCCGCGGCGGGAAGTCCAAATGCGCGGAACAATGCGCTGCCGGCGATCTGGTCTTCAATCGTGTCGACGTTTAGGTTAAGCGCAGTGACACCATTCCAAGAATTGTCGGACGGGAAGTTAATGCGATTGTTGGGCGGGTTCGCGCTTCGACTACCGCTACCTCGAATCCGCACACCGGTGTTGTAGCGGATCTTGATCCCTTCGTTGTCGACGCTGATGAAAGTCGCGTTTGATTCCGCGTCGCTGCGACGATTGATCGCCGTGAAGGCTTCGCGGTCAGCCGGGGTCATGATTTCGTAGTAGGTTGGAACCGTCGGTACCGACAAATCCGGAGGCGTGAACGCATCGATCACTTGGTAAAGTGCGTTCGCATCTTGGCTGCCATCGCGGACGGCTGCTGGCCAAGTGCGAGTGTTTGCACCGGCCGTGGTAGCTTCGACATAGAAGTCCACTACGGTTTGGTCGGGCTGAGCAGGCAGCGTCGCGCTGAAAACGCCGTCTCCTGCAAGCAAGTCGCCGTCGACGCCATTGTCGTTCATCGACACATTGATTTGCGTGCCGTTCGCCGTTGCATGAACAACCGCGGTTGGGACCGTTTCGGCGAGTATCCGTGCAGTCACAACAACTGGTTCGTCTGCATGTGGAATAGCTGGAGAATGCCGCACGTCCAGAACGAAAGGACGAGCGTCATCGGTATCGACTGAGTTCACGGCTCCTGGCGTTCCGCCCGCTGTCAAACTCGCCGACCAATTCTGGCCGTAGTCGTTCGATAGCGAACGATTCTGAAGCTCCAGTGACATTCCGCCGCCGTCGTGGTCGTCGGCCCAGCGCCATCCGCGAGTTCCAAGGTC